>JAAYSR010000227.1 GCA_012518325.1 Bacillota bacterium | reverse complement strand
TCTGCTTCGATATTCCACCAAACTATCGACTCTCTAGGCCAGAGCGGCGAAGGTACTATCTCTTTTCCCAGTCTTTCCCCTTTTGCTTAATTATACTCAGGCTGCAAGGGAAAGTCAATTCGAGCCAACATATACATATAGCACAGTGTGACGTGCTTCTTGATTTCCTTAGCACCAGGTCATAAGACAGGTCTGAAGGGATGACGCCGCTGATGCCGAAAAGTATGGAAGCAAACCTAGGAGGTTGAAAAGAATGGCTGATAAGATAAAACTCTTTACTGACAGTGCTGCAGATCTGCCCAAGATCTATCGCGAGCGCTATGACATCGAAGTTGTACCCCTGAGTGTCATTTTCGGGGACATTGAATACAAAGACGGACTGACCCTGTCCCATGCTGAATTTTGGGAAAAACTGCAGGATTCTAAGGAGCTCCCTTCCACCAACCAGGCTGCCCCCAATGATTTTGTGGAAGCATTCCGTCCCTTTGTAGAACAGGGATATACAATTCTCTACATCGGCTTATCCATCAAACTGAGCGGGACGCTGCAAAGCGCGGTGTTGGCCAAAGACCTGTTGGGAGCTGACAAGATTCATGTCTTTGATTCCAAATCCGCCTCTATCGGTGAGACGCTGCTGCTGATCACTGCCGGCGAGATGATCCAGGCAGGACATAGCATAGCAGAAATCCTGCAGCGCTTAGAGGAACAGCGGGCAGAATCCGGTGCCTATTTCACCATCGATTCCCTCACCCATCTCGTGAAAGGCGGCCGCCTCACCAAGACACAGGGTTTTGTGGGATCGGTGCTGAACGTAAAGCCCATTCTGCAGATTACGCGGGAAGGAACCATCGAAGTTGCCGAAAAGGTCCGTTCCACGAAAAAAGCCCTGCAAACCATGGTTAGCAGGGCTAAAGAGCATCAGGTTGATTTCTCGCAAAAACGTGTTGCCATTGTCCACACCTGGGGCGCTGATACTGTACCCGAACTCAAGAAGCTGGTACATGCCGAACTTGCCCCGGCAGAGATAGTAGAAGGACTAATCGGCCCTACTGTCGGAACCCATGCTGGACCTGGCGGCATCGCTATTTTCTTTTAGACGCTCGGCAATGGGAATGTTGGCCGCAGCCAAATCGTAATTACCGAGCTCACTGCGGTCTACCCAGGCGCAGGCGGAATGAACCCTCAGGGTGATTTCGCCTGCCACATGGGCAGCCAGATAGCCTATGACCAGGAAATCCCCATGGTCGTAATGGCAATGGACGGCCTGGAAAATGTCCTGCACCTCAATGGTAATCCCAAGCTCTTCCTGGATTTCCCGTACTAGACATTCTTCCGGCGTCTCACCGTTTTCGATTTTTCCGCCCGGGAACTCCCACTTTCCCGCCAGGGCACCTTCTTTGCGCTGACAAAGCAACACTTCATTGCCCCTTTGAATGATTGCAGCCATTACAGGCAATGGCATTTTTATGACCTCCAAATGTATCGTTTCCACAGAAAAGACCGGTTCTAGACCGGTCTCCTAAATTTCATTGGTTGCGGGGGCCGGATTTGAACCGACAACCTTCGGGTTATGAGCCCGACGAGCTACCAGACTGCTCCACCCCGCGTCACTAATTGTAATTGTACCTTAGATTAGCGCATTTGTCAAGCGATCCACTTGTCAAGCCTCTGGGCCAGCATCTCCTTGGGCATTACCCCAACCAGACGGTCAACGGGCTCGCCATCCTTGAAGATGATCATGGTGGGAATGCTGAGAATTTCATATTGGGCTGCAGTGGCCTGATTTGCGTCTACATCGAGCTTAGCAATTCTTGCCTTGCCTTCATAGTCCTTGGCCAGGGCCTCGATGGCGGGAGCAATCATGCGGCATGGCCCGCACCAGTCAGCCCAGAAATCTACGAAAGCAACACCCTTATAGTCTAAGATTTCACTCTTAAAATTTTGATCAGTGACTTTCATTGGCATAGGTAACAGCCTCCTTCGTTCTTTATCCAAGTAGATTATATACCCCCTGGGGGTATCTGTCAACACCTAAACTACTAACTTCGCTGCGCAGGATGGTTGCTTTTTGCAGGATAGAATAGTCTGACCATCCTGATATTCTACATACATAGCAGAACCGCAGGCAGGACAGCCCTGGATAGCTGCTTCTGGGAAGGAAATGCCGCTTTTTCCTGAGGCATAATCCTGAAGGCAGCGAAAAACCTCCACCAGCAGCATCACATCATCCTTTGCCCTGTGGGAATTGGCATAAGAATCCTGCAGCCCGAAGTGATACATGAGATTGCTCAGACGATGACTGCCGCCCCCCTGTGGATAAATGCACAGTTTTGGGAACAAGGCACGGCTGATGGACAGAGTATCAATGCCTCCCGACACCAGCTCCAGCAGGTTGTTGCGTTTGAACATAGAGTTCAGGAACCGCAGATCAAAGGAGAGATTGTGGGCTACCGGGGTTGCATGGCCCACGAACTCCCTGATTTCTGCCGCAACTTCCCTTTCGGCAGGGGCATGGGCGAGATCGCTGTCTCTTAGGCCTGTGATTTCAGTTATCTTTTCAGGCAGGGGCCGCTCGGGATTGATCAGCGTTCCATACTCCTCAACCTCACCGCGTTTGCTCAGGGAGAGCATAAAAATCTCAATGATCCGGTCGCGATAGCCGTCCAGACCAGTTGTTTCCACATCAAAGAAGACCAAACGATCGGAAATCTTCCTCAGTCCTTCCTAGGAGACTCTGATAAAGGTTTCTCCCAAGAAAGGGAAATCCCTCCTGTTCGCGCAGGACGAACCAGGAGAGATCTTTTGTCCACCTCTATTGCTCATAATCATAGATCCGCTTCTCACCGGTGAGTTTTTGGATCTCAGTAATATTCTGTGTCACTTCCAGAGTGCCCCTGTAAGTTCCCTCTTTGTCCCGTACAGCGAAGTAGCGGATATGAAGCATCGTTCCTTTAGCGTTGATCCAGAACTCTGCAGAATCCTTGCGACCGCTCTTAAAGTCCTGCAGGATTTGCTCTACAACACCCATGCTTGAAGGCGGATGGCAGAACTGCACCTTACGCCCGATTACTGCCCTGGTCCGTTCAAAGAAACGTTCTTTGCCCAGGGAAAAGTAGGCCACTTCGTCCTTCTCATTGACAAATGTGATGTCGATTGGCAAATGGGTCAAGACCAGGTTGATTTGCTCCGGAGTCAGTACTCCCACATCCAGGTCAACTCCCTGCAAGCCGATCCCCGACAGGGCAGCCGAAGCAAGCGTATCCCGTTTCCGATAAGTGGTGGCCATGGGATCGTCTAGCTGCAGCGTAATTTCCTTCCATTCGTCCTCAGTAAAGGTTTCCATGCACAGAGGGAACAGGATGTTTTCTTCCTTGTAAACCATCTCTGAGATTGCGTTGAGGGCAGGCAGAGCCAGGTTGCCGATTTCAGCAGCCAGCTGGGGACCTCCAGGCTTTCCTTCCGCATTGTTAATCACCTGAGTTACTTCCTTCAGCTGGGCCCTAATCTCGTCGTGGGTTCCCCACATCACCGAGGATGGTCCGCTGATGCCGTAGCGTTCCAGATAAGGGAACAGAATGTTTTCTTTCTTGGAGTAATGCTGATCAACTTTAAGCAGTTCATTATGTTTATCACGCCACTCGGCTATCAGGGACTCAATGTCTGAGCCCGTTGCTTCACTGATTTTAGCCAGGATTTCCTGAGTCTCTTTTACCAGTCTGGTTATGTTCCTGTTTTCTTCCTTCAGCGGGTCCAGGGCGCCGGCTACATGGCTCATCTGCTCAGTTTTCGCGACAACAGCGTCGAGTTGCTTGTCCAGGGACTCCTTGAAGACTGCCACATGGACATCGCAGAGCCTTTGCACCTCTTCCACGGGCAGACCTTCGTTGATCAGGGTCTGTTCAATATCGGCAATTTCTGCTGCTCCTACCTGATCCAGTAGCTCGCCGAATCTTTCTTTAACGTCCTCTACTTCTGCTCCGGCATGGAGATCGCGAATAATCCCTTTCAGCGTCTCCTGTCTGTGTTTGCGGTTGTCAATCAATTCACTCATATCCTTTTGTACCTCCTTGATATTAGCATCACCAATACCAGCATAGCATATTTATAAGTTAGCCGCTAGGTATTATTCTCTTCTTCAGATAAATCTCCTTCTGACCAAAATGTGTTTTTTTGAGTTTAATTGCAGTAAAGAAGGGCAGTCTAAGTAGAGAAAAGTTTTGCGAAGGAGGTTTGCAATGTATCGGAATCAACCCGCACAGCAGCAGAGAAGGAGTCAGCCTCCACCCATCTTGTCTACTAAGGATGACGCTTACTTGACCGATGCTCTCTCCTGGGAGCTCCTGGCCGCCAAGAAGGCCCACAGCTTTGCTTCCCAATGCTCGGACAATCAGGTGAAATATCAGGCAGAACAGCTCTGTCAGATGCATCAGAGACACTATAATATTCTCCTGAACCATCTTTCAACTGATCGCCAGCAGCAGTATGCAGACCAGAGCTACCCACACTTTCACAACTAGTCAGGAGGAATAGCATGAACAGCAATCGCGGCTCTTACGGCAGCTATCAGCAGCACTATAGCGGTTCGTCCTCGCCAACTATCAAAAACCCTTCTGCCCCTTTTGAAAAGGGTCCGGAGTTCAACGACAGGGATCGCCTGAATGATCTCCTGGCTACTGAAAAATGGCTCACCGACGGATTCAACGTCTTTGTGCGGGAGACCAGCCATCAGGATCTGTATAATGATGTTCTCCACATTCTCAATGAAACCCATCATGCCTGCCGGGATGTGTTCAACCTGATGTTTGAAAAAGGCTGGTACTCACTCCATCCTGAACAGCCCAGCCACGTTGAAGAGCACTATCAGAAGTACTCAGGCTACCAGAGTCAGTTTCCGTCCCAGAATACTGGGCAGTACCAGACAGGAGGGATGTATTCGCCGAGAGACTACTAATCCTTAAGAAAGAACAGCAGGATATGGAGGATGATCTCCATATCCTGCTGCTTTATGCCAGGCTATTTCTTGATGATGCTCTGGATATGCTTTTCGATTGCTTCTACGCTGAAGCCGAGATACTCTGCCACTTGCGGTCCAGGGCCGCTGGCGCCAAAACGTCTTACATCGTAAACGTAGACGCGGCCGTCAGGATTAATGGCATGCCAGCCTATTCCCATTCCCAGTTCGATTGCCAGGGTGGGCACATCAGCTGGAATTACCTTGCTTCTGTACATTGGGTCCTGACTGAGGTAAACTTCACGGTTCGGTACAGACACTACCCTGACGCCGAAGCCTTCCTTTTCAACCTTCTCAGCCACTTTTACAGCCAGGCTGACTTCGCTGCCGGCGGCAACCAACACAAGAGCAAGCTCTTCCCGCTCAGGTCTCAGGACATAACCGCCTCTGGTGAAGTCCCAGCCCTCGGGTTTTTCCAGCATGGGCAGGCCTTGGCGAGTCAGGACCAGGGCACTGGGCCCGTCTTTGCGCTTCATCGCTTCAACCCAGCTCCAGGCAGTCTCCTCGGCGTCTGCCGGACGATAGACATGGAGGTTGGGAATCAGCCTGAGGGACTCTGTCTGCTCAATGGGCTGGTGTGTCGGGCCGTCTTCACCGACAAAGGCGGAGTCGTGGGTCAGGATGTACACAACAGGCAGCTTCATCAGGGCAGCTAGGCGCATACTTGGCCGCATGTAGTCGGAAAAGACCAAGAAAGTAGCGCCGAACACTCTGAAGTGCCCGTAGAGAGCCAACCCATTCAGGACTGCAGCCATGCCGTGTTCACGAACGCCAAAAGCAAAGTTGCGTCCGCTGAAGTCCTTGGCACTGATGATGCCTTCCCCTTGCAGGAAACTGTTGTTCGAGGGAGCCAGGTCGGCAGAACCGCCTACAAGGTTGGGTACCTTCTCAGCGATGGCGTTCAAAGCCTGCCCGCTGGCAACCCTGGTTGCAAGATTGGTTCCCGGCTGGAACATGGTGAGAACTTCGTCCAAGTTTGGCAGTGTTCCATCCAGCCAGGTGTTCCACTGTTCAGCCAGCTGCGGGTTTTCCTTGGACCACTGTTCAAAGAGCTGGTTCCACTCTGCTTCCAGTGCTTGGCCTTTTTGGACCATCAGCTCCGGCAGTTTCTTCAGCTCATCGGGAACATAAAAGTCTTGGTCAGCAGGGAGGCCTAAAGCAGCCTTCAGTCCGGCTATCTCCTCATCCCCGAGGGGAGCGCCATGGGATGCAGCGGTGCCCGCCTTGGTCGGGGCTCCTTTGGCAATCTGGGTAGTGGCGATAATCAGTGTCGGCTGGGTTTCGTTTTGCCGTGCCTGGGCCAGCACTTTCTGGACCTCAGGGATATTATGTCCGTCGACTTCCAGCACTTCCCAGCCGTAGGCCTGGTAGCGCTGCTTTACAGATTCAGTGAAGGCCAAATCAGTAGAACCTTCAATCGTGATCTGGTTGGAGTCATAGATCAGAATCAGCTTGCCTAAGCCAAGGTGGCCGGCAAGGGAGGATGCCTCTGCACTGACGCCCTCCATTAAGTCACCGTCGCCCGCGAGGACGTAGGTGTAGTGATCGACGATTTCCATGCCGGGCCGGTTAAAGCGGGCGGCGGCCATTCTCTCGCCGATTGCCATGCCCACAGCATTGGCAATGCCTTGCCCTAAGGGACCGGTAGTGGTTTCAACACCATCGGTATCCCCATATTCGGGATGGCCGGGGGTATTGGAACCAAGCTGCCTAAAGTTTTTCAGATCGTCCAGGGACACCTGATACCCCGAAAGATGCAGGAGCGAATAGAGCAGCATTGAACCGTGACCGCCGGACAGGATGAAACGGTCCCGGTTGGGCCAGCTGGAGTTGGCCGGGTTGTGCTTCAAAGAGTCAAAATATAGAACTGTACCTATGTCGGCAAGGCCCAAGGGTGCTCCGGGATGTCCAGAGTTCGCCTTTTGCACCGCATCTGCCGACAAACCTCTGACGACATTAGCTATCTTTTGCAGATCCATGTATACACCTCTCTAGACTAATTGCGAAATACTTCTACCAGCTCACCATTGCTCAAAATGGCGGCATTGGCTTCATCAGTATCAATGTGCATTTCGAGGACAAAGTCGCTGCGGACGCGAACAAGCACGTTTTCAAAAACAACGCCGCGCTCTCCCCCAACACGAACCGATACCATCTCTTTGTCCTTAACGCCAAATCTGGCTGCATCTTCTTCATTCATATGGATATGGCGCTGAGCAAGAATCACGCCTTTGTCAAGGGTTACTCTGCCTTTTGGTCCGATCACGGTTACCCCTGGCGAGCCGTCTAACAGACCTGAGTCACGCACCGGCGGCTTTAGACCCAAAGCAAAGGAATCAGTGCGGGAAATCTCTATCTGGGTTTCTTTTCGAGTTGGCCCGAGAATACGTACATTGGATATAGATGACTTGGGTCCTTCAATCGTCACCGTTTCCTCTGCGGCAAACTGGCCTGTTTGTGAAAGCGGACCTCTGACAGTCAGTTCATAGCCTGGCCCAAACAGTGTCTCCAGGTCTTGCTGTGATAGATGAATATGGCGGTTTGAAATACCTACTGGTACTTTTCCTAGAATTTCTTTAGCCACATACTTCACTCCTTTATTTGTCTTCCAAACTAGTTACTTAGACAGCAGCAAGTGAAATCCTCCCCAAAACTGGTTGACCAAAGTCAGTTCCTGTGCTATTATTATATTGGCTCGCAGGGGAGTAGCTCAATTGGTAGAGCACCGGTCTCCAAAACCGGGTGCTGCGGGTTCGATTCCTGTCTCCCCTGCCACTATAACGAGTTTAAGCAAACCCTGCTGCAGAACCAACCTGCGGTGGGGCTTTTTTTATTGCCCGAATGAATCGGGCATGCTAGTGCAAAGGAGGAAATTCTCTGTGGACTGTCTTTCGCCCCGGGTTGTGTTGCGCAGATTCATCTCCGCCATTCCCTTCGTAAAGGAGGAGCTGCAAAGCTGGACGTCCCTGGCCGGCCAATTGACTGATCCCCTCCGCTCCCAGGCCCTCGCCAGCCTCGAACACAAGGCCTTTCACTGTGTCGGCGGCTCGGTCTATGCCCACTATCCTGGGACAGATGCAGAAAAAGTGCTTCCCCTGATCGTTGCGCTTCAGACTATCAGCGACTATCTGGACAACCTTTGCGATCGCCTGCAGGTCGATGAACCTGATGCCTTCCGCTGCCTGCATCTGAGCTTCTGCGATGCACTCTCACCTGGAAATCCCCTTCAGGATTATTATGCACTCTATCCCTATCAGGAGACTGTTTACCTGCCGAGGCTTGTGCAAACTTGCCAGAACCTGCTCAGCCAAGCTCCAAACTACCTGAGATACCAGCCCTTTGTCCTGCAGTTGGCTCAGAAATACTGCGAGCTGCAGGTGCTTAAGCATGTCCCGGAGGGTGCTGACCAGCTGCTGCAGGACTGGGCAGAAAGAAACACCGACTCTGGTTTGGAGTGGTACGAATGGGCTGCAGCCTGCGGCTCAACCCTGGGCATTTTCCTGTTCTTCGCTTTGAGCTTCGCCTCTTCACATGTTAATCCAGAGCCGCTTCTTCAGGCATATTTCCCCTGGATTCAAGGCCTGCACATCCTCCTCGACTATTTAATCGATCTGGAAGAGGATGAAATGTTCGGCGACCTAAACTTTGTCTCGTACTTTCCAACAGAAGCGGCCGGAGAACGTTCGCTGAACAAGTTCGCCCAGAAGAGCAGGCGCTTGGCAGCATGCCTTCCCCAGGCAGGATTTCACCAGACTGTCGTGGACGGGCTGATTGCTCTTTACGGTTCGGATCCCAAGGTTCGCAGGCAGGGGCTGCAGGAAACCATTGGGCTGATGGCAGGGAAAGGGCGGGGTCTGGCCTGGCTTCGCCTTTGCTCGGCGCTTCGCCGCTTCGGAGTAATATGATCACCATGTGCGCCTGATCAACTTTTCCAGGAGCTTCTGTAATTCCAGTTTGGCCCGGGAATCAGGAAACTCTCCCAGGATCCGGCCTGCCTTCTTTACATAGGAAGCAGCCAGCTGCCATACCTCGTCGAGGAGTCCCCTTTTCTCCAGGATATAGCGAATGGTTTCAAAATCCGAGTCGAACCAGTTGCCGGGAATCAGTCCGCGCTTGAAAGCACGGATTGTAGGCAGGGTCCAAATCCCTTCAGCGAAATCTCTGCCTCCTTCCTTCCCCATCACAGCCGATGCGCCCCGATAATCAAGTACGTCATCTGATAACTGAAAGGCGATGCCGATGTTTTCACCAAAGGACTGCAGGCTATCGCCCTGCGCCAGTTCCTTGCCTGCCAAGATTACTCCTAAACGGCAGCTTCCCCCAATCAGGCAGGCGGTCTTTTTATGAATGTATTCCAGATAGTCTGATTCTTCGGCAGCAGGAGAGTGAAGCTGATTGATTTCGCCCATGCACATGTCCTGGATTACCTGTGTCATTACTTGCGACACCCTTGCATCTCGAGCCAGAGAAAAAAGATAGAAAGCTGCGGCAAAAAGGCGGTCGCCTGCCAACACCGCCGCCTGTGTGCCGAACCTCCGATAAAGGGTCTTCCGGCCGCGCCTCAGCTCACTCCCGTCGATAATGTCATCATGGATCAGGGAGGCCATGTGCACCAACTCAACTCCAGCTGCACAGTCCACTGCTTCAGATAATCCTGTGCCTCCGCAGAGCTCATACGTCAGAAAAACTAGCGAAGGACGGAGCCCCTTCCCCCGGGCCGAAAGTACGTACTTAAAGACTTCCTCGGCTTGCCCATTGGCATGCAGGATCTGAGCGATTCTGCTGTTCACCTCTTCCAGGCCAAGCGTACTGTGGATAATCAGGAGAAACCCTCCTACCAGTAAGATGTGACTCTATTATCCACAAGTTCCAGGCCAAATATCCCTTACTCCTGCTCGTCGAACCATGAGGCCGGATTGATCTCCCTCAGCCCTTCCTGGTCCAAGTGAAGCACCCGGTCAAATACTTCCGCTATAAATTTGCGGTCATGGGAGACTGCAATGATGGCTCCGCCAAAGTCTTTCAGGGCGCTGCGGATTTCAGGACCAGAAAGGGGCGACAGGTTTCGGGTGGGTTCATCAAGGACCAACACTTCTGCGTTCTCGAGGATCATCTTGGAAAAGTAGAGTTTCGCCCGCTGTCCCCCGGAAAGGTCAAGGATAGGATGGTACATTTCCTCGGCGGTAAAATTCATGCTGCCGAGGTAGGTCCTGATCCTGGTGTGTTCCTCTTTGGTCCCCTCGATTGTAAGGAACTCAACAGCATTTTGCTTCGGATTCATCATTTCAGAGTACTCCTGCGGCATGTACCCCCATTTTACATTCAGATCCTGGAGTCCAGCCAAAACATGCCTCAGCAGGGTAGTTTTGCCTGCTCCGTTGGCACCGACAATGCACACTTTTTCAGGGCCCGCCGCATACAGTCTGATATCCCGGCTCAACACGGCGCCTGCGACCTGGAGGGTCGCCAGGTGCAGATCCAGGATCACCTTCCCCGGCGGAACCGAAATCGCATCAGCAAAACGAACCGAAATGGCTTCCTCGAAGTCGGGCCGTTTGGCCATCTGTTCCTTTTCCCTCTCGAAGCGCCTCCCCATCGCTTTTACCGCATGCATCTTGTCCTTAAGGTTTTTGGCAGCTGAAGGGTCCTGGCGCGACACCGTCTTCTGCTCATGGTGAACCCGCTGATAGATCTGGCGGTAGCGCTCCATCTTTTTGTCGAATTCTTCCTTTTCTTTCTTGGCCAGCTGAGTCTGCCTGAGTATGCGCTCACCTCTATTCTCCACATACTCACTGTAGCTTAGGCGTGCAATGGTGTGCTGGGGCTTGCGCTTGCGCATCAGCTGTTCAAGGTGGATGATTGTGTTTGCGCAGCGTTCAAGCAGCAGTTCGTCATGGGAAACAAACATCACTGGGATCTTTGAATCCTGGATAAACTTTTCCAGCCACTGGACAGACTGTACGTCGAAGTCATTGCTCGGTTCATCAAGGAGCAGCAGGGTCGGCCTTCGGAGCAACTCACACAGGAGCTGAAACTTGATCTTCTCACCGCCGGACAAATGACCTAATAACATGTCCTCGGAAATCCGGTCTTCCGGAAAATTCAGTTCTCCCAAAAGGCGATAATAAGAACTGTAGTCGAACTGGCTGTAATCCACACGTTGATCGAAATATTCCCTGGTCGTTTGCTGCAGTGTGCTCAGGGGCAGTACTTGCGGAAGATAGCCGATGACTTCTCCGCTTGTGATGATCTCCCCCTGGATCTCCATGTAGCTTTGCACAGTCTCCGGTTCGGCGATGGCTTTGAGCAGTGTTGATTTGCCATTGCCTTCTTCTCCAATCAAGGCCACTTTCATCTCAGGCTGCAAAGAGAAGCTAAAGTCCTTGATCAAGGTGCGCAGATCCCTAGTCAAAGTCAACGTTACATCTTTCAGT
>JAAYSR010000226.1 GCA_012518325.1 Bacillota bacterium | reverse complement strand
TTGGATCCCTGGCATACCATTACCGCCGGCGGCCTGATGTTTGCAGCCTTTTTCATGGCTACTGACATGGTGACTTCACCGGTAACCCCCGTTGGCGAGATAATCTTTGGCGCCGGCTGCGGTATGTTGACGTTTATGATCAGGCAGTACACACCCTATCCTGAAGGTGTAACCTTTGCTGTTCTGATTATGAACGCGCTTACACCGGCCATCGAGTCCCTGACCATTCCTCCTGTCTTTGGTGTGGGAGAGAGTTATAAAACCCGAATCAGGGGTTTTGCCATCACTGCCGCTGCTGTTCTTGTGATTTTCGCCGGCTTGGTGATCGTGGAGTATAGGGAGCCTGTTGCACCACATGTGATCAGCGACGGTCATTATCTGCCCATGGCTGAGCTTTTGGGGGATCCGAACTTTGAAGTGGTGGATAAGGGCGGCATTCGCTACTATGTCGTCAAAGATGAGGAGGGCAATCCGCTTCAGGCAGCCTTTATCGGCGAGAGAAACGGCTTTAATGCTCCAGTCCGCTTCTTGCTGGTTCTGGATGAGGAACATAAGGTCAGACAGGTTAAGGTGCTGCAGCAGGACGAAAACCAGGGTTTCGGCGAGCTGATTACCAGGGCAAACTTCCTAAACCAGTTTGTTGGACTGGATAAAGACAGTTCATTTGCAGCTCCCAATGTACAGGTTATTTCTGGTGCCACCATTTCCTCCATGGCTGTCATCAGCGGTGTGAGCCGTGCCTTGGATGAGTTTGACGTTGCCTTCTTCAGCGAAGAAGTTGGCGGCTGGAATGACGGCACTTATACAGGGCGGGCCGATTCCTTCGGCGGTCCTTTAGAGGTTGAAGTAGTTGTCAAGGAACGCAAGATCGTGTCCGTCACAGTTCTGTCGCACTCCGACTCCCCTGGATTCTCTGATCCCGCCCATAGCGGCATTCCCGGCAGGATCGTGGCAGCAAATGACCCGCAGGTGGATGCGGTTGCGGGGGCTACGATCAGCAGCGAGGCCATTATGGCAGCGGTTCGCAATGCGCTGGAGCAAGGTGCAGCGCAGCCAAATGGGAAAGCCTTTGAAGACGTCGCTGCACAAGGGACTGCCTCCTTCGCAGTCTCAGTGGGGGATGGGACCCATCGCGGCAGAGGCCAGGGCTTCGGCGGGGAGCTGATCCTGGATGTAACCGTCGCAGGCGGCAACATCACAGATATTGCAGTTGTGGAGAGTAAAGAGACGCCCTTTATTGCAGAGAATGCTTTCAAGCAGATTCTTCCGGCTATAGTGGAAACTCAAGGGCCGGTGGATGCTGTGAGCGGGGCTACAGCGACAAGCAAGGCGATTCATGAAGCAGTGAGAGATGCCTTGCTGATAAAGGGGGACCAGTAAAGATGAGCATCTTATTGGACGGCTTATTTAAGAAAAATCCTGTGCTAGTTCTGGCCATGGGTTTGGTGCCCGCGGTAGCCATAACCACTACCGCCTTAAACGGCTTTGTGCTAGGGATCAGTATAGCTGCCGT
>JAAYSR010000225.1 GCA_012518325.1 Bacillota bacterium | reverse complement strand
ATCGGGACGCTGAACACTTACAATAGCCATGAGCAGGTAGGCACCTTTGCCATTGCAGCACTGCTCATAGGAGGGGCATCGGTAACCAGGGCCACCATCGGCCAGGCGTTGATGGGAACGTTCCTGTTCCACTTGCTCTTTGTGGTCTCGCCTTCGGCAGGCCAGGCCATCTTTGGCAGTGCCCAGGTTGGTGAGTATTTCAGAGTTTTCGTAGCCTACGGCATCATCGCCATCAGTCTGGCCCTGCATGCTTGGCGCAGCAAGTCCCTGAGCAGTGTCAGTATGGAAGAGGACGTTTCTGCCTAAGCTAAGTGCTTGCTGGACCTCAATAAGGAAAACAAGAAGGAACCTGCGCAGGTTCCTTCTTGTTGTATCTAGTTGTCTTTATAGCTGAGCCATCTGGCGACTTCCTTCAGTGATGCGTTTTTGCCGTACATGAGCATGCCCACTCGGAAGATTTTAGCGGCGAGTCCCATCAGCACTAAGGCGGTGACCAGGAGCAGGCCGGCTGAACTCAACGTCTGCCAGAGGGGGACTCTGGTCAGTCCCGTTCTCAGCATCATGATTGCCGGACTGGTAAAGGGAAAGATGCTGGCAAAGACCGCAACAGTTCCATCGGGATTAGTGAAGGTTGGCCCCAAGAAGAGAAACGCAAGCATGGGCAGCATAAGTACCAGGCCCTGTGAGTTGCTGGCACTTTGCAGATCCTCCATGGTAGCCCCCAGGCCCACAAAAAGTGCACTGAACAGGAGATATCCCCCGAGGCCGAAGAAGAGGATGACGGGCAGGTTTACCGCCTGCAGGGCTTCCATTACAGAAAAATCCCAGAAATAGCGGGCGATGGGGAGACCCAGTGCAATCCAAAAGCCCAGCTGGATCAGGCCCAGCAGGAAATGCCCCAGGATTTTGCCCTGCATGAGCTCCCTAGGGCTGACTGAAGATAGGATTACTTCCGCCATCCGGTCCCGTTTTTCCTGGAGGGCGCTTTGCATAAGCATTGTCCCGGAAGTAAAGATCAGGAAGAACACTAGAATCGTGAACACACCCGAAACAGCCATGTGCATAGCCTGTGGCTCAAGTTCCTCCTCAATAGCGATTTCTTTGACCTGGGCAGGTGCGGTTACGAAGGCCACCTGCTCAGGGCTGATCTGGGAACTGGCTAGGCGCAGCTGCTGCAAAAGGGCGGTAAGTGCACCCCTTAGGGCATTCATCGTCTCCATGCTCCGGTCATTGTAGACGACATCGATCTGACCGGTAACAGGAAAATCCTGGCTCAGGACAAAATAGCCGCTGGCGTCTGTTTCCTTGACCTTGTCCGCCGCAGCAGAAGGATTAGCATACGGCTCAAGGGTAATGTTGTCGGGTACAATGGCCTGCAGATGCTGCAACGCACCTAACTCATCGATTACATAATAGGTGCTTAAGGCAGGATGATTCAGCCTGTCCAGCAGCAGAGGCACACCGGCAAAAAGAGCCATGATCAGGGGAGTAATGAACAGTCCGATAATGAACTGCTTGTTGGTCAGATTACGCATAAGCTCCCAACGAGCTATTTTCCACATACCCTTCATCACTGGCACCTCCTTGTGCTATGTTTACAAAAATGTCGTGGAGTGAGGGACGGCTTATGGCAAGTTCCCGAATATCGAGGCCGGGAGGCAAAGCCTGGACAAATTCCAAAGGCTTGATTCCTTCCTTGAGTATGAAGCGGTAGCGTTCTTCGCCAAGTTGTTCTGCCTTTTCTACCATGTTGGTTTTCAAGAAGGGCTCCTGGAAACTGCGCGTCAGCAGGTTCACCCGGAAGTTGCCAAACCGCTCCTTGATCTCTTCCAGATGGCCTGAGACGACTTCTTTGCCTTTATGAATCAAGAAGATCTCGTCGCAGAGGGCTTCCACCATGTTCATTTGGTGGCTGGAAAGCAGCACGGTGGCACCTGACTTTGCCAATGCCCTGATTTCAGCTTTGAAAAGATCCTGGCTCACCGGATCTAGGCCCGAAAAGGGCTCATCTAGGACCACAAACTTGGGCTCGTGAAGCACAGCGGCGATAAATTGAACCTTTTGAGCCATTCCCTTGGAGAGCTGCTCCACTTTTCTATGGGCATAGTCCTCTAGCCCGAATTTTTTCAGCCAGGTCGCAGCCCGCTCCTTGGCAACAATCTTCGGTATGTTTTTCAAGCCCGCTAGAAAAAGCAGAATGTTCATCACCTTGGCCTCTTTATACAGTCCCCGCTCTTCGGGCAGGTAGCCGATGGTGGGGAAGGGGACTCCTTTGGTCTTCACTCCGTCGCTGGTAAAGAATACTTCGCCTTGGTCCGGGGCGGTGATGCCCATGATCATGCGGATGATGGTGGTTTTTCCAGCCCCGTTGGGACCGAGAACTCCTAGAATCCTGCCCTGGGGCGCTGAAAACGACACGTTGTCTACCACCGCGGTGGAACCGTATACTTTTCGAATCCCGTGCACTTGCAGACCGTCCATGTTATCCTCCTTTGCTGTTTCGCAATCTAATTCACTATTATACCATGAATGCAGCATGTTTGTGAAAAAACATCCAATAAAGGTGCAAAAAGGGCATGGCCAAAGCCATGCCCCTAAGACAAAGGTTTATTCAACACGGATAGTCAAATCGGCGAAAACTTGAGAAAAACCGGATCCGTCCCTTATTGTGCCTTCCACTACGAACCTGTAGATACCTGGTTCTGTGGGGGCGCTGACGGTTAAAGACGGTCTGCCAAGGAGGGCTTCATCATCCAAGACTGTCTCGCTTACTATAATCTGCTCTGTTCCTGAGTCTTGCCAAACAACCAGGCGGAGGCCGAAGTCCTTTTCCGGTTCAGCTGCCGGAAAGCTGTTCAGGGCGATCTCCACCTGGTCCCCCGGGTGGTGGACTTGCGGTTCTGCCAGCATCGAAAAATTATAGGTCCTCATGGGGGATATTTCCGCGGTGTCCGGAGTTTCAGGCGGAACCGGCGTCGATACGGTGTGCAGCATAATGGCCAGAAGCACTGTAGCGGCAGCGGCCGCTCCCAACCAAGCTGGTCTGGAAGTCCAGAGCCGTTTTTTGGCCTCAGGCTGCAGCTGGCTTGAGATTTCTATCCACATTTCATCTGCAGAGCCAGGCCATTCACTGTTTTCATTTAAGACCTGCTCAATTCTTTGTTCAAAGGCCTCCATCCCGGCCACCTCCTTCCAAGGTTTCAATCTGCTTCTTCAACCGCTGTCTGGCAACATAAAGCCGAGACTTGACTGTGGTTTGCGCTATGCCTAAAGTCTCTGCAATTTGCGCTTCCGTTAAACCGGATACATATTTAAGCAGCAGGGGCAGCCTGTGATTGTCGTCGAGGGCGTTTATGGCTTGGAACAGAGAGTCAACCCCTTCTTTGTCGAGGGCATGCTCCTCAGGGGCATAGCCTCGGTGGGGATTTGGCTCTTCCAGTTCGTAGGGAAGATGGCCCCGATCCAGCCGTGCTTTGGTACGCTTGGCCTTGTTCACCACGATCTTCGTGAACCAGGGCTTAAAAGGCTTTTCGTCCTGGAAGGAGTGGAGCGAGCGGAATGCCTGTAAGAAGGCTTCTTGAACCGCATCCTCTGCAGTGGCCCAGTTGCGCGTGATCAAATAGGCGAGGCGTATGGCACTGTCCAAATGGCGCCTGAAGATCTGTTCCAGCGCTCCTTGCTGACCCTGTTTGGCTCGTTTTATCAGTTCTTGTTCAGGAATGTCCAATGCCTTCCCCCTTTCTACGCATTCACTCTATATACCCCGTAACGGTTCCAGGAGTTCATGCTTTTTTGTTAAATGAAAATTAAACTCTAGCAGGGTTTATAGCAAACCTGTCGAAGTCTAAATTTGTACGTGTTTTCACAGGAAAGAAGCTTACCGCTTCCTGGGGGTGAGTTGAATTAAATGGAGAAGCAACCTAGTTTAGCAGCACCACCATTCGAGATAGAAGACAAGACGATACGGGCTTTGATGGCGGTACTGTACGATAAGAGCTCCCGGGAAGAGCAGCATTCGCGCCGGGTCAGCGATTATTGTTTCGCCATCGGCACTCAATTAGGACTCAGCCTTGAACACAGGATTCAACTCGGCAAGACAGGCTTGCTTCACGATATCGGGAAGATTTCCATTCCCAACTCAATTCTGGACAAACCAGGCAGTTTGCTGCCCGCGGAATGGGAAGAAATTCATCAGCATCCTATCAATGGGCATCGGTTTCTTAGTGCCGTTGTAGGCATGGAAGAGGTGGCTGAAACCGTGCTGGCCCATCACGAGCGTTATGATGGGGAGGGCTATCCTCAAGGACTTAGAGGACAGCAGATCCCCTTAAATGCCAGAATCGTAGCGGTGGCTGATGCCTATGACGCTATGGTCAGCGCGCGTCCTTACCGCAATTGCCTAACTCACGAAGAGGCAGTAGCTGAACTGAAACGAGGCACGAGAACGCAGTTTGATCCTGAGATTGTACGGGCTTTCCTTGAGCTCATAGATGGTGCGTGATAGTTCCCGGGCTAATATAGATCAGCACCCTCTGATCTGAGTTTTTCCACCCACATCTCCTGCAGTTCCTGTACCTCATCCCGGTAGTCCTTTGTGGGTTGGTCTTCGGCGTAGGGAAGTTCGTCTATGGTCTTGATGACAAAACGTTCTTGACCCGATTTCTGCCAGTCCTTCTGCAGCTCGCGATTTGGGTGGGCGCCGAAATTCAGTTGAAAGATGGACCGGTTGACGGCTGCCTTGAGATTTGTGGTTCCCTCCAGATAATACTTCTGCGTGTCCAGAGATTGGATGGCAAAGACACCCATGGCCGGCTTCATCTGCCGGTATTCTTGTTTCAGTTGCTTTTTGCGGTCCATTCAATACCCCATTTCCCTTAAAATCCTGGCCAAAGTGTGCAGACGCTCGCCGATCAGTTCACCGTCATCGGCCAAGGCCTGTCTAAACAGCTGAATATCTTCATCAATCATTTCGTTCTCGGTACATACTGCCACTGTCATGGCGTCGCCTTGCAGTCCAATTCGGTCAATCACAGGATTGTCGGGGTCATAAAGCTTTTCAAGGCGATAGGCTTCGTCAAAGTACAGTTTGGCTCTGCAAATCAAAATAGCCAGATCCAAGGCACGGTGCAGGGGAAGCTCCTCAGACTGCCGAGACCAGCGTTCCCCTGTATGACGCCAGACTTTGGCAGAGATGTCCACCCGGCCCCTTTCGTTCCACTGGGCCAGCCCTAAAGAGAGTCCTTTAGCATCTGATTCATAGGCCTGGCGACCGTCGACGCTGCTGTAGTCTTCGCTGACGATAACTGGTTTGTGCTTCAGGTTAGTTGGAATTTTCATGATCCATCTCCTTTGTCGATCAGTAATTTAGTAAAGTAGTAAATCAGTAACGTACTACTTTATTATAACCCAAATTCCCGTTAAGTCAAGCCGCCCAGTCGCAGGAGGTGCGTATAGGGCATAGAAATAAAACAGGGGAGGTGTAATGATGAAAAAGATTGCCATAGTCAGTTTCAGGGGAGAAATGCCATGTTTTGTCCACGCTTTGCTCAATGTATGGAACTATCACGAACGAGGGTATGAGGCAGCTCTGATCATT
>JAAYSR010000224.1 GCA_012518325.1 Bacillota bacterium | reverse complement strand
TCCTGGGCCAGATTCTGGAAGGATGCCTGAAACTGGCTTTCCACCTTGGCCAGATACTCCCTTTCCTGGGCCCTGCTTTCCTCCAGGACATGCAGTCTGGCCTGGAGGGCGGTTTGCCGTTTAATCATCACCGCATAGGTTACAAGTGCGCCGATGAAAAAAGCGAGTATGCTTAGGAAAACTTGACTGTTCATGCTGCTCACTCCTTGTCCAGTGACACAGTTCTCCCTTGCCTTTGCTTTTCCTGTTTTTTGTGGGCAGCAGGGAAAGAGTAAGCAGGGTTAGAATTAAACAGAAAGGGGTGATTACGTGCAAAGGAGAATCATAGGCAGAACTGGAGTAGAAGTAAGCCTGCTGGGCTTTGGCTGCATGCGGCTGCCGACGCTGCCCAGCGGCGAAATCGATGAAGAGCAGGCGATGGCCATGGTTCGCTCTGCCATCGATGCCGGTGTCAATTACTTGGACACTGCGTACAACTACCATGGCGGCAAGAGTGAGGAGTTTGTGGGGAAGGTAATTCAGGACGGGTACCGCGAGAAAGTACATATTGCCACAAAAATGCCCGTCTGGCTCTTAGAAAAGCCTGAGGACTGCGCCCGCATTTTCCAGGAACAGCTCGGGCGCCTGGGTGTAGATTATGTGGACTTTTACCTGCTTCATTCTCTTAATTTGGAATCTTGGCACAAGGCACTGGAACATGAAGCTCTGGAGTTTTTAGAGGAAGCGCAGGCGCAAGGCCTCATCAGACATGTGGGGTTTTCCTTCCATGACGAGCTGCCCGCTTTCCGGGAAATTGCGGATGCCTACCCTTGGGATTTCTGCCAGATCCAGTTCAACTACATGGATGAAAACTACCAGGCAGGACTGGCCGGCCTGAAGTATGCCGCTTCCAAGGGCCTGGGGGTTATTGTGATGGAGCCTCTCCGGGGCGGGCGCCTGGTGCGCAACCTGCCGGAGGAGATTGAAGAACTGTTCGCCTCAGCCCCCGTGCAGCGGACTCCGGCTGAATGGTCCTTCCGCTGGGTAGCGGACCATCCTGAGGTTTCCCTGATCCTGAGCGGCATGAACCGCATGGAAGAAGTAGAAGAAAACATCCGGATTATGGCGGAGGCCGCTCCCAATTCGCTGAGCAGGGAGGAGCTGGCCCTGATCAAAAAGGCCAGGGAGATTTACTCCAGCCGTGTGCAGGTGCCCTGCACCGACTGCAGGTACTGTCTGCCCTGTCCCGAGAATGTGGCGATTCCGCGCATCTTCAGCATGTTTAATGATGCCAGCATCTACAACAATTTTGACGGATCCCGCTGGATGTATGAGAACCTGGCGAAAAAAGAGGAGGATGCCGGACGCTGTGCCGCCTGCGGCCAGTGTGAGGCAGTCTGTCCCCAGCATATTGAAATTATTGAATCGCTACGCCTGGCGCACAGTGCCTTTGCCGGGCA
Organism: Bacillota bacterium; assembly: GCA_012518325.1. Classification (GTDB taxonomy): domain Bacteria; phylum Bacillota; class Limnochordia; order Darwinibacteriales; family Darwinibacteriaceae; genus UBA5420. Next base: position 3,804 of record JAAYSR010000224.1, on the reverse strand, counting down.
GGCCTAAAGGCACCCCTGCCTTGCGCAGGGAACCGTAGACTGCAAGGGTAATGGCGCTGTCGGCCGCATGGTGCAGTGCGGTGCCCAGGCCGACTACAATCAGTGCCTGGTAGAGGCTGAAACCGAAGGGCATCACAACTGCCGCCTCCCCCAAGGCGTGGATGGGCAGGGTAATCAGCAGCACCTGCCAGAGGGTGAGGCCTTTCCGGTAGGCTTTAGCTCCGACGGCGCCGAAGATGGCGTGGATAAAGGCCCGCAGGGCGATAATGGGCCCTAGAGTCACTAGAAAGCCCAGGCTTGAGCCAAGGCCCACCAGGACTGCAACCCAGGGACTGATAGTCATGGCCAGCATGGACGGAAGGTGGCTGGCCAGGGTGGCGGAAAAGGGCGGGATTGCTATCTGCAGCCAGCCTTGGAAGGCCAGGGGAATCAACAGGGCGAGTGCGGTGAGCAGAGCGCCGTAGAGCAGGTCTTTTATTGTCATGCGCATTATCTTCACTCCTCAACTGAGTTCAACAGGTGTATATACACCTGTATCATACACCAGCGGAGTGCCTCTGGCAAGCAGGAATCAAGGGGGAATCACCATGACGCAAGAAGAACGCAGAGAAAAGATTATAGCCCTCCTGAAAGAAGCTGACCAGCCTCTCACCGGTTCCCATTTAAGCAGCCTGTTCGGGGTGACCCGGCAGGTGATTGTCGGCGATGTGGCTGTGCTTCGGGCCCGGGGTGAACAGATTGTGGCCACCCCCCAGGGATATTTTCTCTACAAGCCTGCGTCCACAGCCTCCCATCTTTGCACCATTGCTGTCCGCCACGGCAGCGACCGGGAAACCATCGCCCATGAACTGAACCTGATCGTGGATTTAGGGGGGAAGGTGCTGGATGTGACAGTCGAGCATCCCCTCTACGGTGAGCTCACGGCCAATCTGCAGGTTGCCACCAGGGCTGAGGTTGCCCAGTTTGCGGCGAGAATGGAGGAGCTCCGGGCCGAGCCTCTTTCCCTTTTGACAGACGGATACCACCTGCACCGCATAGAAACCCCCACAGGCGAAGCCTGCGGGGCGATTAGAGACGCACTGCGCAAAGCAGGTTATTTAGCTGAGTAGCTTGACTAAAGCACGGCCGAAGTCTTCAGCGGCCTCCGGCCCGTTGCCGGTAATGATTTTGCCGTCGACAATTACATTAACGTCGATGTAGTTTGCGCCGTTTTGCTTGAGGACATCTGCTCCGTCAGGAAAGACAGTGGCGTTCTTGCCCTCCAGCACCTTGGCGTTGGCCAGAATAACCGGGGCGATGCAGATTGCTCCCAGGACTTTGTCCTGCTCCACCATGGCTTTGGCCAGCTCATGGGCGAGGGGGTCTGTGAAATACTGTTCCGAACCTCCGCCGCCAATGAAGACTAAGGCGTCGAGCTCTTCCGGCCTGAGGTCCTGGATGAGCGTGTCCGGATTGACCTTCATCCCCAGCTTGCCCACGGCAGTGTCTGTGGTTGTGGAAACGGTCAGCACTTCAAAGCCGGCTTCCTGCAGCAGATCCCGGGGAACCTGGTATTCCTCATCCCGAAACTGCTGTTCAGCTATGACGAGGGCAACTTTTTTCATAGTGTTCATCTCCTTTCCTGCACAGTATTTCTTGATAATGGCGATGATTTCCTTGTGTCTGCCCCTCGGTTTTACATTGATCTAAGAAAACAGGTGAAGATTATGCTCATTTTAGGAATTGCAGGCGGCACCGGCTCCGGAAAGACCACCTTTGCCAAGGCGCTGCAGAGCGCCCTGGGCGACAGCTGTGTTATTGTGCCCCAGGACGCATATTATGTTGCCAATACGGAGCTCAGTTTTGAAGATCGTCTGAAAGTAAACTATGATCATCCCGATGCCTTCGAGGACGGGCTGCTTATCGCGCATCTGCGGGCGTTAAGGTCCGGCAGGAGCGTTGAGGTTCCGGTCTATGACTTCGCTAATTACGTCCGCACTTCAAGGACGGTAACAGTGGAGCCCCGGACAATTGTTATTGTGGAAGGCATTCTGGTGTTACACAATCCCCTTCTGCGGGCGGAATTTGATCTGAAGGTCTTTGTGGACACCGATCCCGATGTGCGGATTATGCGCAGACTGATCCGGGATGTGCAGCAGCGGGGCAGAACCCTGGAATCGGTCCGCACCCAGTACCTGGAGACGGTCAAGCCCATGCACGAGGCCTTTGTGGAGCCTTCCAAGAAGTATGCGGATCTGATTGTGCCCGAAGGGGGCAGGAACCAGGTTGCTCTGGAGACTGTGGCAGCTGTTCTGCGGCAGTATCTGTCCGACGGAAAGAACCGTCTGACGGCTGCTGCCCGGGAGTGAAAAAAGATGGTGGGGGTTGCCTGATGGAAGAGCAAATATATTTCGCTGAGGAGCTGCAGGAGCTTCGGCTGGCAGACGGGATCCAGTACCCGGTGGTCCTCTTTAACGGGCCTGTCTGCACCGCAGAGGGGCTGTACAGGGTGTCGGAACTGGACTTTGAGGAAGCCCGCCGCCTAGTTTGCCGCTGGGGCTTTGAGTCCGCTGTGGGCCATGTCGCGAGCGCCGAGGTCCTCTCTGCTGTCCTGGGAGTTCCTGTACCCATGAACCGCGTCGATTACGTGCAAAAAGCAGGGCAAATGGCCATCGCTCTGAAACTGAACAAAAGGCCGGAAGAAGGCCGCATCCTGACAGTTGCCGAGATCTACGCAGTGGGATTTCGCCTGCAGCTGCTGGAGCGCCTGGACTGAGAGGGAGAGCATTGCCGACCAGAAAAAGAATGATCATACTTCTAATAGCCGGGGTGGCGGCCATATCCACATCGGCGATCCTGATTCGGCTGGCGGATGCGCCGCCTCCGGTGATTGCCTTTTACCGCATGTTTTTTGGCGCCCTTTTTTTCGCGCCTTTAGCTCTGAAGGATCTTTTCAGCCAGAAACTGAAAAAGCAGCACCTGCTCAGCGCCCTGACGGCAGGGGCGTTCCTCGCCCTGCACTTTTTGCTCTGGATGACCTCCCTAAAGCTGACGAGCGTAGCCAGTTCAGTGGTGCTTGTGGCGACGCAGCCCATCTGGGTGTTTTTAATGGCCGCGGTCTTTTTAGGGGAAAAGCCTACCGGTGCGATGTGGCTGGGCCTTTCCGTTGCCGTGCTTGGCAGCGTGCTGGTTGGTTCAGCCCAGTCTGGGGCAGGCAGTTCGAAACTGGCGGGGGATCTCCTGGCCCTGGGGGGAGCGGTGATGATGGCGGCCTATTTTATCGTCGCCCGCAGGCTGCGGCAAAGCCTGCCCCTGGCCCTTTATTCTGCCCTGACCCTGGGGAGTGCCAGTATCGTTTTGGCTTTGTACATTATGTTTGCCGGACTGCCCTGGACAGGCTACAGCGGCAGGACCTGGATCATGTTTGTTTCCCTGGCTCTAGTCCCGACTGTATTAGGGCATAACACGCTGAACTGGGCTTTAAAGTATGTACCCGCGACCATGGTTTCCGCCACCATCCTGGGGGAGCCTCTGGGCTCTACCATTCTGGCAGTCTTTGTCCTGGGTGAAGTTCCGGCCCTGCGGGAGGTGTTGGGCGGCCTGATTACCCTCCTGGGGATCTTCCTGGTATGGCGGGCCGATGCCCTGGAGGCGCAGGGTGAAAGTTGAAAAGCAAGGGGTCTGACCTGCAGGGTCAGGCCCTTTTTTTGATCAAGAGGGGACTAACTTTCAGAACCTTAGGACAATCTGCGAAATCTTATTTCTCGGTAGGATTTGTTGATACGGTGAAGAATACTAATTTATTAGTTCAGTAGGAAGGTGGAG
>JAAYSR010000223.1 GCA_012518325.1 Bacillota bacterium | reverse complement strand
TCTGCAAGTTGACTGCACCGCGACCAGAGTGTAGAGTGATCGGGGCGTTATGATTAATCAAGGTAAGTTCAGCATTAAACTTGCTGACTATTTCGATGGGTCTTTGGGCAGTTTGTGCTTTGAACTGTCGAAATTGCCCGGGTGGGGCATAGACTGTGTAGTTGACCTCCACATAGTCCACACCTGCGGGAAGTGCTGGCCTGCGGGCTTCTAAGAGAATAGACGATGGGCGAATATTCTCTACGATACGCACCTGAAGAAGGGCGTTTCTAACACCAGTCTGGGAAACTCCATCAGCTACAACCTCTACAATAATCCGAGCTTGTTCTTGGCTTGTTATCGGAATCCATTTGATCGAGCCAAGAAATGAGGAAAGTTCAATTGTCGTAACCCTAGGTTGAATATTATACTCTTTTACCCTTGCCATCTGTGCCCATGCCGATCCAGTCAAAGCTGAGACCAGTACGTAGATTATGGTGATGCAAATCAAGATCCTTTTCATAGCCGCCCTCACGCTCTCTAGTGTTAAATAAACCACGAGTGGGTGCAACCTTCACTGGTATTATATCAGTCCAAGCATCGGTGTGGCACCCAATTCTCAAGCAGCTGCGTTACTGGCCGTGAATTAGTATAATCATCTGTACATTTACCAAAAGAAGAGCGGCAAGGCACCTTCTTGCTTCCGATCCAACACACCGCAAATCAGTATTATGACGTACTTATGAATCAGACAGATACGGGATTAGGTCAGCTTGTACCGGTCAGTGCACGTTCCCCCCAAAATCTTCTTTCTGAGCTCTTTGATGGATGGGCTGTATGTGCCTGAAGTGTCAACATGGAATGTAGGTACGTCGAGGCGAGGTTCTTCGTAGGGGTTCATCGTCATGTCGACTCCCTTGTCCCCGTGGAAGTACTCTCTAAGCGGGTTGTCCAACCCCCGCCTGACAAACCTGGTGAGAGCGACTTCATCGTCAACCTTGCAGACCAATAGATAGATCCGCGCCTTTCCCATGAACTGTTTAAGCCCGGTCGCCCATACCCCATGCTGAAACGCGGCTTCAGCGATTACCGACACCTTATTTTCTAACAGCCCCGTGAGCGTTGCAAAGAAAACGTCGGTAGCTGCTTTATTGGCTCCTTCTGGAAGCTCAGCATGCCTCTTGCCGAAGGTGTGCACATACCCTTCCTTTATCTGATCCCGGCTGATCATCGGCATACAAAACTCATTGCTAAGCTCTTTCGCGAAGGTAGTCTTCCCCGCCCCGGGCCTTCCGGTTACCACTAATAAATACGGCAGATCCATACACTTCACCGCCTGTTGTGAAATGGGAACCCCGCGGATCGCGGGGTTAATGTCGTATGCCATGGAAGCATCATGGTTTTAAGCCCTGGCCGTCATCTTCCCTGCCCTCACCTCAGCAGCCAGGCAGAGGCTGAACAGGATTTCGACACCGACCATTGCCATTGCCAGTACGTAAGGCTGGAAATAGATGCCGAGAAGCAGTGACAGGAAAGGTATCAGGATGGCAAACACCATATAGGATTTCGATTGATAGAGCCAGCTGAAGGGCAGCAGGTGTGCTCCGAAAATCATGGCAATAATCATCACCATTTTGTCAGGCACTGTGGGATAAATCCACATGGCAATCAGCAGATAGAGAACTTGGCCTGCTGAAAGGAAGATCCCCAAATTAGTCAGGGGGTTTCCCTTATTCTGAAAGTCAACTCCAATCAGTTTAGATATTAGAAAAGCCAAAGGCATCAGCGGCGCAGTGGCACAGAATGTAAAAAAGTTCTTTGTCATAATCGGCCATGAAGTCAAGTGGATAGCCATCACTAGGAGCCAAATGATTACTGAGGCCAGGATGAAATGCAATCCCCTTTTCTGCTTGACGGCGCAGTCATTCCGCAGTTCCTCTAAACCCATGCTTAGTCCTCCCTGGTTGCAGGATCACCCTTTTAGGGCT
>JAAYSR010000222.1 GCA_012518325.1 Bacillota bacterium | reverse complement strand
CTGGTCAAGGCTTTCCGGGATATCGAAAAGCCCCATGAAGAACTGCATCGTACTGCCCGGACAATCAGTGAGCGCTTAAGTACAGCCAATTACTCCGCTGAAGCCTGGGAAGAAGCATACGAGCTTTTTGTCGAAGAAACCATGCCCATTTTAGCCCAGGTCCGTTCCGGATTTGCCCAGATCAGCCTGCTCCTGGAGGAGGAAGTGGCTCAGATGCAGGAGGCTGCCAACCAGGTTGCTCTCCAGTCTACAGTTACGATTATGGCGGTTGTAGTTCTGGCGATTCTAATCGCCGTCTTCCTTGGCGGGTTTACTGTGCGTTCCGTATGCCGGACACTGCGCTACACAGTGGCCAGGGTGGAGGATCTCTCCCACGGCGAGGGCGACTTAACCCAGCGCATTCCGGTAAACACAACAGACGAGCTGGGCCGCCTGGCTGCGAATCTGAATGTCTTCATTGAAAAACTGCAGAAAATGGTCGGTTCGGTGAAGGATTCCACTGACGAGACTGCGAACCACGCCGCTATCCTTTCTTCTACGGTGGAAGAACTGAGCGCCTCCGTCACCGAAGTGGCGTCTACTACAAATGAGTTTGCCTCTACCTTGCAGTCCATGAGCGACCACAGCCAGGACCTTGTAGGGCTGGCCCAGAGTGCAGAGGATCAGACGGATCAGGGCGAGGAACAGATTAACCACACTATGGATATTATGGGTGAAATCAACACCAGCATGAACGGCCTGGGCCAGGAGATCCAGCGTCTGGAGAAGCAGTCTGAGCAGATTCAAAACATAGTCGGCGTGATTACGGCCATTGCAGACCAAACCAATCTTCTGGCTCTCAATGCCGCCATTGAAGCGGCCAGGGCGGGAGAGCAGGGCAGGGGCTTTGCCGTTGTTGCAGGTGAAGTGCGGGATCTTGCGGAAGAGTCTGCCAAAGCAGCCCAGGAGATTTCCGCTGTGATTGCGGATATCCGGTACGCCATGCAGCAGACGGTGAGCCAGGCTGCGGAAAATGCAGAGCGGGTTGACAAGGGAGCCAAGGCTGCCGAGGACACCGGCGCAGTCTTTGCACGCATCCGTTCCACCATGGACCAGTTACTTGAAGGCATCCATACCCTGGCTCGCTCCAACCAGGAGCTGTCGGCCGGAGGAGAGGAGATTGCCGCCACCAGCGAACAGCAGTCGGCTTCCATTGAAGAAATCGGGGCCACAGCCGCGCATCTGGCCAATATGGCGGGGCAGCTGCAGGAGCTCGTTGATCAGTTTAAAGTCTGATTCTAATACACCAAAATTGCAGGGGACGCAAGGCGCAGTGCGCCAAGCGTCCTTTTTCCATACTTGCCCAACGAACTCCAGGGCAGGAATCCGGGAGGGGTGCTCGAACAAGCTACATGATAAGAATCGTATCGAGATGGGGAGGAGACTGCTGTGCGGCTGCGTTTTCGCAAGAGTATTAAAGTTGCTCCGGGGGTGAGGGTGAACCTGTCCAAGAGCGGTGTAGGCATGTCGGTGGGAACTAAAGGAGTAAGGGTTGGAGTCGGACCCAGGGGCAGGTATACTTCTGTCAGCATACCGGGTACCGGGATTTACGGCATCGAGTACCACGGCAAAGGCAGAGGGAATGCCAGAAAGTCCGGCGCTGCCCAGAACGCCCAGCACTATGCTTATGGTGAAGGAGCTTCGCGGCAGGAGGCCTTTCCGGTTCCCCAGGAACTGAACCAGGGCACATCGTCCCTAGGCTGTTTGGGCATGGCGGCAGGCGTTGTTCTGATTTTCATCCAGCCTCTCCTTGGCCTGGCTGTCCTGCTGGGGAGCGTCGTGATTTACTCCCGCAGTAAAAACGTAAAGGCGCACGGACTTTATCGCAAGGCTAACAAGTCTGCGAAAAAGGGCGATTACGAGCAGGCGGCCGCGGCCTTAGAAGAAGTGTTAGAGCTTAAACCTGAGGTGGCCTTAGTCAGGCTGCATTTGGGCATGCTGCATTTTTCCCGGGAAGACTATGCCCAGGCCATAAGATACCTGGAAGAATATCTGAGGCTGGAGGCAAATGAAACAGTCAAATTTGCCCTGGCTCAGGCTTACAGGCAAAGGGGCGATCTGGACCAGGCTGTCTCTGTCCTGCAGTCCCTTCCCCAAGAAGCAAAGCAGGAGCTGGATTACATCATCACGCTGGGGTCGCTCTTTCTGGACATGGATAAGCCGGATCTGGCTCTGGAAGTCCTGCTCACAGGGCCGACACGGAAACGCAGCATGGATCAGCAAATCGCCCTCTTCCGCTACCTGCTTGGCCTGTCCTACTATCGCCTAGATGACAGGAAACGCGCTCTGGCAGAGTTCAAAAAGGTCTACGTCTACGATAAGGACTTTCAGGATACGGCTTCCCTCCTTGCAGAGCTGGAAGGGCAGTGAGCAGGAGGACGTTCACGTGAGGGGGCACTGAGATGAAGAAGAAATACGAATTTACAGCCGAAATCAAAAAGGTGCCGGATCTAGACGGAGCCTATGTGGAAATCCCCTTCGACCTGCGGGAAGAGTTTGGCAGGGGCAGGTTGAAGGTACATGCCAGCTTTGACGGCGAGCCCTACGACGGGAGCATAGTCAACATGGGCATGAAAAACCCCGACGGGAGCATCTGTTACATCCTGGGCGTCCGCAAGGACATCCGTGCCAAGATCGGCAAGCAGCCGGGGGATACTGTGCAGGTTACTTTTTCAGAAAGAGACTAGCTGGATAAAGACCTGTCCGCTTTTCCGCATCCTGGACTGCACCATGCTTTTGGCCGTAAGTCGCTTAGCTGTCAGACCTGTATTCAAACTGGCTGCCGCAGCCGTCACAGTCTATTTTCACCTTTGACCCGCCTTTTATAGGCAGCGCTTCCCTGCGGCCGCATTTGGGGCAGCTCACTGCCACTTCGGCAGGGGGTCTATGGCCTGCGAAGATTGCGGAAAACCTCTGGTGACACCTGTCGCAGGTCACCAGAAAGCGGCCGCGGAGGTCAACCGTTTCACTCTGGCCGCAGTTAGGGCAAAAAATTCTAGCCACAAATCCACTTCCCTTCTAGGCGCAGCAAGCCTGGATCAGCACAGACAGGAGGAGCAGCAAGATCAGGCTTACGAGCAGGAGGAACAAGAGAGAATGATCAGGGGGCTGCAGCTGTCCGACTCTAATCATGTTGCCTTGATTCTCCGCGAAGGCGGTAAACATCTATGACACTCCCTTCCAAGTTTGTGCAGACAAGGCGGTTGAGCCAACTCAACCACCTTGTCCTTAAGCTAAGCCGATACCGCCACAAAGACCAGATCAAACTCAATGCCCACACCTTGAACCAAGTCGGTGGCGTCTGCTGCAGGCAGAGTAAGCGTAAACTCTACATCTTCATTAGCACCGCCTGCCAGCGTGCGGCCTGCCGGGGGCTGCTGGATCAGATCAGCCAGCTTGCCGGTGAAGAGGACTGCAGGGGTGCCCAGGGGATCAGCAGTTACTTCAACTTCCAGTTTTTCCGCAAGCAGGCGGGCGTTTTGCACCGTGTCGCCGGCAGCAGCATACCAGTCTGCCGAGACAAAGTAGTTGACTGCCACAGTCGCATTGTCGTTGGTTACGTTAATGGTGTCGGAAGCAGTCGAGCCGCCCACCCAGTCGGTTTCTGTAAAGATTGCTGCGGCGGGGTTCAGGGTAAGGGAAATCTCCGCATCATTGATGGTATTGTCTTCGTTGAGGGCTTGAAACGTAAAAGGCATTGCCATTCACCTCCTGTGATTGAGTTCTAACATTGATATGCGGCAGAAATTTGGGCTGCAATAGTACAATCTCAAAATTAGACTGGGAATACCGGATATTGCGCAGAAAGGCACGGAGGATCGGCTTAGCTTTCCTTCGTGCCATTCTTGCGCCTCTTAACGGGGGAAGGGATAGTGGTGGATTACACCGCAGGCTATCCTGCGCCCTGAATCTCCCCCCGGCTGCGTGCGGTAATCATCGGGATTTTCATGAATAAGAACAGAACGGCCGATGATTTCCCAGACCCTGAAACGATCGGTGAAAAAATGCATAATTGCTCTGCCGTTATTGGAAAAAAGCACAGGGAAGTCGCCTGCATGGTTACCGTGGGGCTGATTATCGGGATTCCAATGTTCGCCTGCGCCCAGAAACGGCATGGCAGGATCGCCGATGAGGCAATTGCCAAACATGTGGATGTGAAAACCATGGGGACCAATTGGATCTCCTCCTGGAGGAGCGGGCTGGTAAGGCGGAAGCCCATTGACGCTTACAGCCACCTCTGTACCGCCGGGAACATCAGTGAAGATTACTATCCCACGTATTTGTGGGTACATGGGGCTTCCTTTGAGATAGGCAATGGCCTTTCTGCGCCGGCGGGGAACGCAGTCCCACAGACCGTATGTCTGTGCGACGCTGTCATTCATCAGCATAGTTTGCCTCCTTCCTTTGTTTTTAGCAACATATTCAGGTCAAAGCGCTTTGCCCTGCGCTGCCCGTCCTGTTTTCCTTTATTGGGGAGCTGGGGCAGTATGCCTCATTTTCGTTGCCGCAATTGAACTTTCAATTCCACGACAGACGGAAGCAACTATTTTCGAAAAATCCAATACCATGGTAGGGTAAAATAGGTCGGTTTTCAGGATGAAAGAGCGGGGTGGTTGAAAGCGGCGGTCGGCGGTTTCAAGAATCTGGCCGCAGGCTGTCCCGCCGGCCGGGTTGGGAAGGACCAGTAAAAAATGGACCGGGCAGCTGCCCGGTCTTGCTGTCACTGGAGAGGTGTCTTGGGATCCATGGGCCTGTCGCCGGCCAGGTTGCCGTCCTGGCCGATGAGGTGCGCCATGCCCCGAACCAGGGTATCATCCTCAAGTACGCTGTAGAGATGGTAGCCTAAGTCTTCCCGGTCTACCAGAATGTCTTCGAGGACCTGTACGGTGCCGTAGTCCTTCAGCTGGTGGGCACGCTCGATGGTCTTTCGCATCATCTGCTGGATCTTCAGTTCGTGCTCCAGGTCATTGCGGAGGAAGTCCCGGATGGAATAGCGGCCTTCCGGTTCACACTTGATATAAGACAGCTCGTGCTGGGTCACTGGGTGGGCGGTGGGAACCGCGCCGAGCCTGGCTACCCGTTCACCAATTTCATCAATGTGCTTGATGGTCTGTTCAATGTGCTCCTCGAGCAGAAGGTGCAGGCTGAGAAACCCTTCAGCCCCTTCGCTGAGCCAGTGGTGCTTGTTGTACTGGTGGAGGGCCACAGTCAAAGCGCACTGGTGTTCATCCAGCATCAGAGCCATTTCTTCCCGCACTTCCAAGGGCAGGCTGATACCGCACCCGATTCTCTTGGCGGTTCTGGGCTGCTGCCGTACAATCATCTTATGTTCAGTGGCATGGCCCGGCATCTTGGGATCAAATCCGAACTTGTTCAGCTTAAACTGGCCCTGGAAGCCCTTCATGTCCTGGGCTACAATCTGCATATCCTGCATTGTCGGCGTAGGCGGCTGCAATTGATTTTGCACAGTATCTCCTCCAAATCAGCTCATTTACCCCTAGTCTCCCTAGACCAGGGATTTATATGCAAATTTGGGGTAAAGAGAAATTGTCCAGATGTTCAAAGGATCAAAATAACTGAGGAAATCGCAAATTTTTCTGAGAACTAATTGACAACCATTATTGAAAAATATATCATAGCAAATGTATGTAAATAGGGAAGATTTTGGTTGGGGGTGCACAACTGAAGTGTTGGAAGTGTCCAGGCAAGATCTGCTGCGGCAAATGAGGGAGATTGAACCGGGGGACCACCTGGTGGCCCTGTACCATGACAGGCAGGAAATCGTAGACTATGTGTCCGCCTATATCCAGGCGGCTCTGGCGCAAAAAGCAAAGTGTGTGTATATTGCAGGCGATATGGATAAGACTCAGGTGGAGGGGATCCGTTCCCGGCTGGATGACAGAGGCGCCCTGACCATTATCGACCACACTGAGATTTACTCACAGAATGGAGTATTTTCGCCGGATAGGCTGATTGCCGCCTTCCAGGCCGCTGCCGAAGAGGCCCTCAAGGAAGGTTACAAATCCCTGGCCATCACAGGGGAGCTGAGCTGGTTGGTGAACTACGACGATGCTGAGGATCTGATCATTGAGTATGAGTGGAAGCTGAACGAGTATGTCTTCGGCCATTATCCTGTTTCGGCCCTTTGCCGCTACAATCTCGACAAATTCTCGGACAGCATGATCCGCAGTGTCTTTCAACTGCATCCCATTATTCTCTGGCAGAACAGGATCCATGAGAATCCTTACTACATACCCCCTGAGGGCTTTATGAAAAACTCTGTTGCCAAATACCAGGTCAAGGCGTGGCTGGAGAACACCAGCCGTTTTACAGACAAGCAGAGCCGCTTTGAGACCATATTTGCCAAACAGGAAGAGGAGATTCGCCAGTTGCACGAAGACATGACAAATGGAATTATTGCCGCGTTTTTAAAGCTGTTGGAGATCCATGACCCCTACACTAAGGACCACTGTTCCAATG
>JAAYSR010000221.1 GCA_012518325.1 Bacillota bacterium | reverse complement strand
CTCTGCCAGGATGTTCGCTGCTTAAAAAAGGAATCTCAGCTGACTTTGGAGGTCCTGGGCAGGATTAAGGGGACGGAATACGTCGTGCCTCCCTATCCCATGCTGGGCTGGGAAGAACTGTGCACTAGATCTCAGCTGCCTAATGAAGCTGCGGAAAACGCCCTTAGCCTTGCGGAGCGCTGCAATGTGGAACTCCCCAGGGAACAGAGGCTGCCTGCCCATCCCGACAGCCCCAGGCTGGAGGAACTGGTATGGCAGGGGGCCAGGGAGCGCTTTGGCGAAGTAAGCAGCGCTGTACGGGAACGCTTAACCGAAGAGCTGGCTGTTATACGGGAGCTCGGCTATGCCGATTATTTTCTCATTGTCGCGGATATCGTGCGCTTTGCTAAAGAATCCGGCATACCGGTGGGACCAGGCAGGGGCAGCGCCGCCAGCAGCCTGACCGCCTATTGCCTGGGCATTACCGAGGTGGACTCCCTGGAATGGGGGCTCCTCTTTGAGCGCTTCCTCAATGCTGAGCGGAACAAAAAACCCGATATTGACCTCGACTTCTGCTACGAAAGGCGGGGGGAAGTGCTGGCCTTTGTGGCGGAGCGCTTCGGAAGCGAACATGTGGCCCAAATCGGCACTTACGGCACCTTCGGCCCCAAGGCCGCGGCTCAGGAGGTAAAGAGGGTGCTGGGCAGGGAAGATCCTGCAGTGATCCGGGAAATTCGGGGCCTGAAGCGGCACCGCTCAACCCACGCGGCAGGCGTGATTATCACCGCTGGTCCGATCCAGGAAATCAGCGCGGTCTATCAGGACAGGGACATTCCCGTCAGCCACCTGGACATGTACGCCCTGGAGAGCCTGGGGGCTTTGAAAATCGATCTGTTAGGCTTACGGACTCTGACTCTGCTGAAAAGCATTGAAGACCAGGTCAGAAATGATAATCCCGGTTTCTCTTTTGACAAAATCCCGGGTCATGATGAAAAGACCCTGAACATGCTGGGGGAAGGCAGGACTTTGGGAATCTTCCAGCTGGAAAGCGAACTTTTTCGGGAGCTCCTCACTAAGCTCAGGCCGCGAAGTTTCCGGGACCTGGCTGCGCTCTTGGCTTTGGGCAGACCCGGACCCCTGAGCATGTTCCCGGAATATGTCCAAAGGCGGGATAGACCGGAGAAGATAAAGTACGCTCATCCTGTGCTTAAAGAGATTTTGCAGGAAACCTGCGGCCTGATCTTGTATCAGGAGCAGGTGATGCTGATTGCAAGCAAAGTCGCCGGGTTTTCGCTAGGCGAGGCGGATCTCCTCCGCAGCGTCTTAGCGAAAAACGACCCTAAGGCAATCGGCCCTTGGAAGGAGCGGTTTACAGCCGGAGCCCAAAGGGTGTCGGGGCTGAGTAAGAGCGCAGCTGAGAAGCTCTTTGCTGAAGTCTCCCGCTTCAGCGGCTATGCCTTTAACAAGGCCCACAGCGTAAGCTACGCCAGGATCACCTGGCAGGCAGCCTACTTAAAGGCCCATTACCCAGGACTCTTTTTTGTCACTTTGCTGAACCAGGGGGGGAAGGCCAGGGAAGAACTCCTGGCCGATGCCCAAAGCTTCGGTGTCAGGATCCTTCCGCCAAGTGTGCTGCACTCAGATGTCTACGCGACGCTGGAGAACGGCGGACTGCGGCTCGGCCTCGCCACTTCCCGTTATCTCACTCCTGCAGGCGTGCAGAAAATCGCTGCGGGCACACGCAGGTGGACCAGCCTGAAAGGGCTGAGACAGGCCACAGGCCTGGATGCTGGAACGTTGGAGAAGCTTGTCCTCTGCGGCGCGCTGGACGATGTTGGCAGCCGCAATAAGCACCTGGAGGAGCTGGGATTGGAGCCGAGATCTGAACTTGAACTGCTCAGGCTGGAAAAAGAGCTTCTGGGGGTCTATGCCAGCAGCCATCCCTGCAGTCCGTTTCTGCCCCTGGTCCGTAATTTGCAGGGCGAATTGGAGGCCGCTGCCGGAGAGATACTGGAAGTTAAGGGGAGCGGCAGCAGGCTCCAGGTGCTTCTGGATACGCCAGAGGGCATCCTCCTGCGTACAGGGCCTCGTACTGCCTTTAAAGGCGTCAGGCTGGCAGCGGGGGAGCGTGCTGCGTTCTTTGGCAGTCCGGAAGTGGAGTGGACCCTGCCCTTAGGGCCAACGCTCCTGATTACCCCTAAGCCAGATGAGCTGGAAGCTGTCAGGGCAGCTCTGGAAGAACAGTCCGGCACAAAGCCGACGATTCTTTTGCTTGGCGATGCCTACCATCTTCTGCCGCCTGAGTTTTGGGTCAAAGATGCGGGTGCAGTAAGCAGAGAACTTGAGGCAGGGCAAATTGTGTACACATGGTTGGATCCTTGGAAAGAAAACGTTTTGTAGAAGGGATTTTTTCAAGGCTACAGAAATACAGTAGCGTAACAGCAACGTGAATGCAAAAGGAGGGAGCGATACAATGTGGACGGTAGTTTACATTGCTCCTAATCGCCCGATCGCAGAAATGCTGAAAGAGCTTTTAGAGGCAGGCGGAATCCTACCAATGCTGAGGCCCATCGGCCCTCCCCATCTCGGCGATTCTGCCAGCGTAGAAATATTGGTCCCGGAGTCAGAAGTAGATGAGGCGAATGAGATTATCGCTGCTTCTTTCGGTTAAGGTGGAATAACATGCTAAGTGCATTTAAAGGCAAACAGAAATATATGACGGTTAGGTCCCAGGAACAGGCTGCGCGCAGGGAGTTCCCCGATAACCTGTGGACACGCTGCGATGCCTGCGGGAAGATGATTTTCAATAAGGAACTGGAAAAAGACGCTTTTCTTTGTGCCTGCGGCCATCATTTCAGACTCAGTGCCAGGCAGAGGCTGGCCATGCTGACAGACCCTGAAGGCTTTGAGG
>JAAYSR010000220.1 GCA_012518325.1 Bacillota bacterium | reverse complement strand
TTAATCGCTATTGCCTCTATTCCATTTATTATTACTCTGGGAAACTCCATGCTGATCCCAATCCTGCCGGTCATCGAACGGCAAGTCGGCATCTCCCCTCTCCAATCCAGCCTGATCATTACCGTCTATTCAATTGTTGCCGTTGTGTTCATTCCTCTGGCCGGTCTGCTGTCTGACCGGGTGGGGAGGAAAAAGGTAATCCTGCCCAGCCTGGCCGTTTCCGGAGCCGGCGGCATCATCTGCGGGCTGGCTTCTCTTTTCGCGTCTAGCCCGTTCTACTTGATTCTCCTGGGCAGGCTGGTCCAGGGCATCGGGGCAGCCGGGGCTTTTCCCATGCTCTTTCCCCTGGCGGGAGACGTCTTCTCCAGGGAAGAGGATGTGAGCCACGCTTTAGGGGTTGCTGAAACAGCCAATACCATAGGCAAAGTGCTGAGCCCAATTCTCGGGACTCTCTTTGCTCACCTAGCCTGGTACCTGCCGTTTTTTGTGATCCCAGTCCTCTCCTTATCTTCTTTGCTGATGATCGCGCTGTGGATCGACTCTTCCAAGCCGCAGGCAAAGCCCGTTACCGTCAAAGGCTTCCTGCATCAGCTCATGGAAGTTCTGAAGGAAGAAGGCCGCTGGCTGGCCGCGGTTTTTCTCTCCGGCATTATTATTATGACCATTCTCTTTGGCCTCTTGGTCTATCTCTCCAAGTTTCTCGAGGATGCCCACCAAATCTTCGGTACAAAAAAGGGACTGCTGTTGGCAATCCCTTTGTCCAGCATCTCTCTGGCCTCATATCTAACAGGCAAGTTCATCGGCAAAGACAAGCCGCTGATGCGCCGTACAATCCTGACAGGCCTCTCCCTGGCTGCCGCAGCAAGCATTGCCATGGTGTACTTCCATGGCTTATGGCAGCTGCTTCTGATGATCTCCCTAGCCGGACTCGGCATCGGCATCAGCCTGCCAAGCTTGGATTCCCTTGTTACCAAGTCCGTAGAGAGAGAACAGCGGGGCAGCATTACCTCAGTGTACAGCGGCATGCGCTATGCAGGCGTTGCCCTGGGACCGCCCCTGTTTTCCCTTCTGCTGCAACACTCAGCGGACTCCATGTTCCTTACATCCGCAGGTCTGGCCTTGGCCGCCGTTGTCCTGGTGTCTTTCCTGATTCGCCCTCCGGACAAGAAGTCCTGATTTCGTCAAATTGTGTGAGGGCCTGTCCCCCCTAGGTGCCGGAGCGGATATCCGTGACTGGGATCGGAGAAAAGAGCAGCTCTTTAAATGTTACCTGACATCCGTCCCCCGTCGGCGACTGGGCGACCAAACCGACCTTAATCGGCTGGGAGCTTTCCATGCGGAAATAGCGGACCATCTCCCACCACTTGCCGTCTAGGGAGTAGTGGAAGGCAAAGCAATCGTCGAAGCGGGTTATGCGCAGGAAAACTCCGCTTTGCGGCACTTCCAGAGAATTGCAGTCGTCTGAATATCCGTTGGTGACAACGCTTACAATCATAGGCCTTTTGTAGGAGAACTCGTAACACAGCTTTGCCCAGTGCTCGTCATCGACCATGAGCATCATCACCGCGGCGTCAAAATCATCCAGCATGTCGACTTCAACTCTAGTCTGCAAAGTGAAGTCGCCTTCCTGCAGCCTGTAGAAAAAGTGTCCCGAATCTTGGACGGCTGTACCGGCAGGATCGATAAAATAATCAGTCTTGGCTTCAGCCTGTACAACCAGTCCCTCCTCAGTGAAGACCCATTCCTTAGGCTCGTTGATCCACTGAAAACCTTCCGGCATGTTCCTGCCCGTTAATCCAGAAAAAAGGTTTACCATCTGCACTACCTCCTGTTTACAGTTATGGGATACTATTCGGCAATTCCTAAGTAAGCCCTGCGTACCCCTTGATGCTGCAGGAGTTCCTGGCCGGTGCCGTGCATGATAATGCTGCCTGTCTCCAGTACATAACCGTAGTCACAGATTCTTAGCGCCGCCAAGGCATTCTGTTCGATGAGCAGGATCGTAACACCCTGCTGGTGTATCTGCCGGATGATCTCAAAAATCTCCTGTACAAGCTTTGGTGCTAGTCCCAGTGATGGTTCATCCATCATCAGCAGACTTGGCCTGGACATTAGCGCCCTGCCCACCGCAAGCATCTGCTGTTCTCCCCCTGAGAGGGTCCCTCCCTTTTGCCA
>JAAYSR010000037.1 GCA_012518325.1 Bacillota bacterium | reverse complement strand
CTGAACAGTGCAGACGGTATGGAAAGGCTGCGCGTTGACATTTTGCAGGCTATGAACTCACTTGTCACCAGGGGAGAAGTAACAGATGTCTTTTTCATTGACCTGATTTTTCAGTAGTGGCTAGAAAGGAGCAGCTATGAGCAGCCCAATCCTATCTCAAGACGAAATTGATGCTCTCTTGCACAGAGACCGTTCGCCATCGTCCTCCGACGAACTGCAGGAGTTTTTGCAGTTGGTTGCCCAAAGCATGGCAGCTTGGGTCAACGACGTCGCGATTGAACCCTTCGAAAGCGAGGGGCCCTATCTAGAGCGCCTGGGCGCGAATTTGGGACAGCTTTTTTCCGATGACGCCTTGGCGGCAGCTGCGGATCTAGGCGACAATGAGATGCTGATGCTCATGTCTGCTTCTGACGCAGACTTTTTTGCTCAGAGAGTCGGACGTTCCGCCGATGATGCGGTGCAGCTGATCAGTCAGGCTTGCATCGCCAAGCTGGCTGAGCTTCTCCACGTCCCATACCAAGTCTACCGGGTGCGGAAGATTCCCCTTCAGACACTGGCAGAACTGCCGCTGCAGCCGCAGTCGTACCTGGTTCGCCATTTATTCCAAAGCGGGCCCCACAGGTTTGAAGTCTCCCTGGTTGTGCAAAACGGAGGGGCATTTGAATCCTTGGCCAAAGTCGCCATGGGGCGCTTAAGCGCTGAACAGATCAGAGCGGTCTCCTCCGGTCGCTTGCTGAAAGGGGATAAGGGCAAGGCACCTGTCACCAGGGCAGTATTTACGCCCATTGATCAGCTCGGCCAGCTGATGGATGAACAGAGCATCGCGCTTTTAGAAGATATCGATCTGACAGTCACAGTAGAACTCGGCCGGACCACCCTGACTTTGGACGAGATTCTGGATTTAAAGCCCCAGTCGGTGATTACCTTGGAACGTCAGGCCGGGGAGCCGGTAGACGTCTTTGTAAACGAAACTAAAGCCGCCAAGGGCGAAGTGGTTGTTCTGGAAGAGAATTTTGGCGTGAGGATCTTAGAAATTGTGCCTAAGTCACAGCGGATTCAGGGAGCGTGAGTTTGAACCATGGACAGTACCATGATTTGGGGCGTTGTACGGATGGTGATTGCCCTGCTGATAATTCTGCCCGGCACCTTTTTTGTCACCCGCTGGTATGGGCAAAGACAAAGGGTGGGGCAGGATTTGCGTGTCAAAGAAGTGCTTTCCTTGGGTTCAAACCGCGCACTTTATGTGGTCGAGTGGGAGGAAAGAAGATATTTGCTCGGTGTTACCAATCAGACCATTACTTTGCTGGATCTGGATCCACAGAGCGATATGGAGGAGGTCCTTGAGTAATGGGTTTTTTACAAGTTAACATACCCTTTCCCAGTGTAGATATAGGTATTGGCGCAGCGGAAAGCCCGGGAGATGTGGCAGTCACGCTGCAGGTGCTCTTGTTGCTGACGATCCTGAGTCTGGCTCCGGCGATTATTACGCTGATGACTTCCTTTACCAGGACCGTCATCGTGCTTTCTTTAATCCGCAATGCCCTGGGGACCAACCAGGTGCCGCCAAACCAGGTGTTAATCGGACTGGCATTATTCTTAACCGCATTTATTATGGCTCCCTCCTTCAGTGCAGTGTACACCGATGCACTGACACCTTATTTGGCGGGGGAAATGGCGCTGGAGGAAGCATGGGAAACTGGTTTGGAACCGATTCGGGAGTTT
Source organism: Bacillota bacterium (assembly GCA_012518325.1). GTDB lineage: Bacteria > Bacillota > Limnochordia > Darwinibacteriales > Darwinibacteriaceae > UBA5420. Next base: position 697 of record JAAYSR010000037.1, on the reverse strand, counting down.
ATGCTCCGCAACACCCGTGAGAAGGATTTGGAGATGTTTGTGGCGATCCGGGGAGAGGAAAGACCCCAGACACCGGCAGACATCAGCACATTAACCTTAATTCCCGCCTTTGTCATTTCCGAGTTAAAGACAGCGTTTCAACTCGGTTTCGTTATTTTCATCCCCTTCCTTGTAATCGACATGGTGGTGGCTTCCACCCTGATGGGCATGGGCATGATGATGCTGCCGCCGATTATGATTTCGCTGCCCTTTAAGATACTGCTGTTTATTCTGGTTGACGGCTGGCACCTTGTAGTGCGCGGGCTGCTCCTGAGTTTCTCCTGAGGATGGTGAGTAGATGACTGATGCAACGGTTGTTACTTTAGCCAGAGATGCTGTGCTGACAATTCTGCTGGTTGCCGGACCCGCTTTGCTCATCGGCATGCTGGTGGGTCTTTTGGTCAGCATCTTTCAGGCTACCACCCAAATCCAGGAACAGACGCTGACCTTTATTCCAAAGATCGTCGCGGTTCTGGTCTCAATTGTGATCTTCGGGCCGTGGATGATTCGCCACCTGGTGGATTTTGCCGATCGCCTGCTGGCTAACCTGCCGTCGTTTATTATGTAGAGGAGGGGTGGGACAGTGATCTCGGTTATGGATTTTGTCCGCTTCTCCCTGGGCTTTATCCGCATCGGCACCTTTCTGGCAGCAGCGCCG
>JAAYSR010000219.1 GCA_012518325.1 Bacillota bacterium | reverse complement strand
TGGACGAAGCGGTGGGGCGCATTCTCAGGGTAGTGCTGAAGGCTGCAGAAAACAGGCGCGAGAAAGCCGACTTCGATCGAGAGGCACACCATGCCTTGGCCCGCAAGGCGGCCGCGGAGAGCATTGTCCTTTTGAAAAACGAAGGAGGCATTCTCCCGCTGCAGAAAGAGGCCAGGCTTGCGATTGTCGGCCAGTTTGCCAAAACCCCCCGTTTCCAGGGGGGAGGCAGCTCCCATATCAACCCAACCAAGCTGGAAAGCGCCTATGATGAAATCCGCAGGATCGTCGGCGAAGAGAATCTGATCTATGCCCAGGGCTATGACCTGGCAGTTGACGAGACTGTTGAAGCCCTGGCGGCAGAAGCAAGAGAAGCCGCCGCCCAGGCAGATGCTGCAGTGCTCTTTGTGGGCCTGCCCGACATTTACGAATCTGAAGGCTACGACCGGGAGCACATTAACCTGCCTGAGAGCCACCAGCACCTGATTTGGGAAGTCGCCAAGGCCAACCCCAACTGTGTGGTGGTGCTGAGCAACGGATCCCCGGTAGCCATGCCCTGGATCAGCACTGTGAAAGGCGTGCTGGAGGGCCATCTAGGCGGCCAGGCCGGCGGCGGGGCAGTGGCCGACATCCTCTTTGGGCTGGCCAATCCCAGCGGCAGGCTGACCGAAACCTTCCCGCTGAAGCTGGAAGACAACCCCTCCTTCCTCAACTTCCCAGGTGAAGGGAACAAGGTTGAGTACCGCGAAGGAGTTTTCGTGGGCTACCGCTATTACGACACAAAGAAAATGCCGGTGCTGTTTCCCTTCGGCTACGGCCTCAGCTACACCGAGTTTGCTTACAGCGGCCTGACGCTCAGCGCGCAGTCAATCAGGGACACTGAAACGGTGACTGTCAGCGTTACGGTGAAAAATGTCGGCCAGCGGGCGGGACAGGAGGTTGTGCAGCTCTATGTCCGGGATGTGGAAAGCTCAGTAATTCGGCCTGACAAGGAACTGAAGGGTTTTGCCAAAGTGCAGCTGGAGCCAGGCGAGGAGAAGACAGTCTCCTTTGAGCTTGACAAACGAGCCTTTGCCTACTGGAACACAGAACTCGGCGACTGGCATGTGGAGACAGGGGAGTTTGAAGTCTTGGTGGGCAAATCTTCCCGGGATATCGTGCTCTCGGCAGCGCTGCCGGTGGAGTCAACGGTGCCCCTGAGAAAGATAGTTACCCGCAACACCAGGATCGGCGACATTCTGGCAGATCCGGTGCTTGGTCCGGTGTTCCAAGAGTGCGCCCAGGAGTACAACCTGGGAGGAACATTGCGCGACAGCGGGGAGGATCCTGCCCTAAGCAAGCTGATGCAGTCCTTGTTTACCAACTCAGACCTGCGTCTCTTGCTCAATTTCAGTGCAGGCAGTTTTACCGAACAGCAGCTCAGTGAGCTTTTAGACAGACTGAATGCGGCTGTAAAGTGAAAGGTGTAGAACGGGATGAATCGTCCCTTGGGCCTTCTAGCGGGCGCGGCTGAACTTCCGGAGGGATTGGCCTCAGGCAGGATCAGCCGCAGGCCTGCCGGCTCAAAGCGATGCTCAAGCATAAGGAGGAGATGAGTTGAGAGTAACGGACTTGAAGACCAACCGCATGGTTAATCCCTTGGGATTTGACTTGGGAAGGCCGCGGCTTTCCTACCTAGTGGTTGACACCGCGGCCAAGAAACAGGAAGCGGCCCAGATTCAGGTTGCCCTTGACGTTAAGTTCCAGGAAACTGTTTATGACAGCGGAAAAAGCGCGGACATTGACAGCCTCGGCTTCGAACTGCCGCTGGAGCTTCAGCCCCGGACACGCTACTTTTGGCGCGTTACGGTCTGGGCGGAGGGCGGCGAGACAGCAGCCAGCGAGCCTGCCTGGTTTGAGACTGCCAAAATGGACGAACCCTGGGCTGGCAAGTGGATTGTTCCAGGTTATGAGGACCGCATCCACCCGGTTTTGAGCCGGACCTTTGAAGTGGACAAGCCTGTCAAGTCAGCCCGGGCCTACGCCTGCGGGGTGGGACTTTATGAAATGTACCTGAACGGCCGAAAGTGCGGCGGTGAATACTTGGCCCCCGGTTTTAACGCCTATGACCACTGGCTCCAGTACCAGACCTATGACCTTACAGATGTTCTCAACGAAGGCGAAAACACTGTAGAGGTCCTTTTAGGCAACGGCATGTATAAAGGGCGTTTTGGCTTTCGGGATCAGGGCAATGTCAATGTCTACGGCGACCAGTTTGCACTCTTATGTGAAATCATCATAGACTTTACCGACGGAACCCAGCTCGTCGTCAAGTCAGATCAAAGCTGGAATGCCAGGAAGAGCAAGATCTTGGACAGCAGCATCTATGACGGTGAAATCTATGATGCAACTTTTGAGGATCCGGCTGTT
>JAAYSR010000218.1 GCA_012518325.1 Bacillota bacterium | reverse complement strand
TCGCTGACAGGCAACGTCTTACCGCTAAGAAAGTATTCCCGCTGCCTGTTTACCAGCTCCTTATTGTTCATTGCCACTCTCCTTTACTTGCTGGGAAAGCAGCCTGGAGATTGAGTAATCAGAAGTTAATATCAGCCAGTCTCCAGACTCCGTTTTCCATCCAGAGCACTATGGTTGATTCTGCATTCCAGCCGTAATGTCTGGTGACTACACGGGCCTCGGTCTGATCCCGGTTCAGCACTACGAGGACTGTTTCCCAGGACTGAAGCTTCTGGCGCAGATTGTCGAGGTTTGCTAGCACTTCACTGAAATTGTCTGTGTTATAAAGTATGTTCCTGCGTGCCACTGCATGGAACAGCCCGAGAAACTCTTCAATGGCTCCGTTTTTCAGCAGGCGCAGCACGTAATCGGCCAGTTCCTCCGCTTCCTGATACAGGTCCGGCAGGTAGGAAGAACGCCAATAGGGCGCGGGGTCACTTGCCGACAGGTGGTAGCCAGGGGAGATAAAACCTTGGCGCTGGAGCAGACCCCTGATCAGCACTGCCTCTTCGTCCTCTTCCTTCTGCCTCTCCCTTACCATTTCCGCGAGGCTGCCGCTGGCATACAGACTGATTTGGGTTTCTGCATTGGCCTCATCCTCCAGCCTTAAGCGCCACAGCCTTAGCACTAAGTCCTCAACCTGTGCAAGACTGCCGTCCCTGACTGCGTAATGCAAAGCCGTCATCCCAGCACTGTCTGTCGCATGGGGGTCCGCCCTCACATCTAAGAGGCGCAGCAAGTGCCCTTCACTGACAGCACGATTTGCGGCATACATCAGCGGAGTTTTCCCGTTTCTATCCGGCTTGTCCTTGTCAACTCCGAGCCTTAGAAACAGACCGGTCAGCTCGAGATCATCACTTAGGATAGATGCAATCAACGGGCTTCTTCCCTGGGAGTCTTCCACCCCAGCCAGATCGAAGCCCAGCTCAACCAGGCGGCCAACCACCGCCTGGCGATTTGTCTCATAGCTGCCTATGATCTCAAACAGTATGGCGGCATAGTCGGCGTCATCTGCCGACGCCCCCAGTTCCTGCAGGGCTTTGTAGATCTGCGGATTCGGATTATAGGCAATCGCGTACATTAAAGCAGTCCAGCCGTGGGCAGGCGATGTTCTTGCATCGACATCCAGGCCCGCGTTAACCAGGGCACGAATCACTTCAGGATCTTGGTTGTGCCCGGCGGCTGCCATGAGGGGGGTAACAGTGAGGTTCCTCCAGCTGGGCATCTGTATCGGCAGGGCAGACAATAAGCTGCCTTCCTCTATGACCTTGTTAATGTCAGCCAGAGAGCCGAACACATAGAGGTATGACTCATCCCAGACATTGCTGATGGGGGTCAGCGCCGCAACAGAACCTATTTTTGCAAAGACAAGGAGGACACTTAGAAGAGCAGTCACTAATCTTTTCATTTTTCTCCTCCATCTGAACAGATTTTTGCCCTAGGCTCATTTTGACTGTTAAAAGAGATTGTTGAGGAAATGGGACAGCACTCCGCCCATAACCGAGCGGGAACGGTGTGCTGCATAACCAAAGACCAGACTGACCAGGAAAATGGACAAAGCACCGCCAACCGGCTGAGTCAGGTTACTGTACAGTACACCCATAAAGTACCAGCCAGGCAGGTGCAGAACCACAAACATTAATGAAGTGACAATGTTAGCAGTCCAAAACGAATACTCCTGCTGCAGATTGCCAAGGATCGCCCCCCGCATCAACAGCTCCTCAAAGGTTGGAGCAATCACAATGACATTCAGCAGGGAAAAGCTGAACTCGGTTGGCAGAATCGGGCTGCCCGAAAGATAATTGGGGATAATCCCGGTTAAAGCAATTAAAAGCCCCAACCCGCCTCCCCAGCCAAGCCAACTCCTCCAGTTCTCTAGGTTCAAAACCTCCCGCACGGTTCGCCCCGAGATTCTTAACAGCCAGAGGGAGGGAATAATCCAAAGGATGATCTTGGCGGTTGTCCAATACATAAAACCCCCTTGGCCAGTTGTCAACCACGCGAAGCTCACATCAAGGTTGATTTTAGCAAGCCAGGCAGCCGTCCAAAGGACGATGACGGTAACAAACACTAGATAAGTTGATTTGACGACTGTTCTTGTCCCTTTTCTGTTATGCATAAGCAACTCCTTCTTGACGGTTAGTGAATATATCGGGTATGGCCGCCCTTACTATACATAAATTCGTTGTCCCGGCAGGGCATGATTGGGTGGGGCGCCCTAAAGTTCTGCAGTTTCCCCGAGTATGCCTCGCTCTGGCGTGCACCTCAAGATCTACATAATGCATGAGGCCAAGAGACAGTTCAGCCGACGACACGTAGCAAACCGCGCCCGTCGGCTTCATAGCCAAAAGCAAACACTTGA
>JAAYSR010000036.1 GCA_012518325.1 Bacillota bacterium | reverse complement strand
GGCACTTCCCCGATTTCCAGCGCCAAACGGGCCTCGGCCAGCGCTTCCTGCATGAACACTCTATGCACATTGATCTCTCCAAGCCTCGCGTTACCGAATCTTAATATACCATAGAAATTGAACGTTGACAAGGGAAAAATAGGGCGGCTCCATCCATGGAGCAACCCTGCCTCATGACTTGAATCCGCCCTCATTGCGATTAAGGTTGTTTTCCGCCTCTGCAATCATACGTCTTACTGTTTTCCCGTCAACCGCGCCATACTCTCGGGAAGCAATGCTGCTCAAGTGCCCGGATCGGTATTCGGGATTTGCCCCCAGTTCAGATGCCAGCTCAAACCTAAAGGCATTCACGGCCTTTGACGCCTCAGGAACAGCGGAGCGGCTTTTCTTCCGGCTTCTTCTGGTCACCTGTTACCCCCTCCCCAAAAAAGGATGCGCGGTACAATCGTACCGGCATCCCGTTTTGTCAGTCAAGCCTCTGCCTTACTGGTTCTGGTTTGGTTCCGGCGGGAAACCTCCACGGAAGCCGGTGCCTCCTCCGCCCTGGCCGATTAGCGATTGCTGAGCGGCGGCGATCATACGTCTTACCATATGTCCACCAACGGCACCACACTCACGGGAAGAGATGTTGCCCCAGTATCCAGACTTGTACTCAGGGTTGATCCCCAACTCGGTGGCGACTTCGTATTTGAACTGATTCATGGCTTGGTATGCTTCGGGTATGACTTTGACATTCGATCCTGAAGATCCTAATGCCATCAAATTCACCTCCTTCTTTCTCTGGTAGGCTTAATGTTCCCGCTAAACGGACTGCCTAACCCAGTAGAAGTCTGGTGAATCTGGAAAAAAGAAAACCAGCTACAACAGCTGGTTTTTCATGCTAAAGATGTTAGACTACAGGCTGATTGCTCCTGTTGGGCAAGAATCTGCGGCTTCTTGGCAACAGCCAGCAGCGGCACAGTCGGCTCCTTCTTTTACATGTGCGAGACCGTCATCGCCCATTTCAAAAACGTCTGGGCAGATCTCTGCGCACAGTTCGCAACCGATACACTCGTCATGGTTAACGTGTGGATTCATGGTTTTCCTCCTCTATAGTTCTTCAAACATATCCTTTCCTACACCGCATTCCGGACAGGTCCATTCGTCTGGCAAATCCTTGAAATCTACCCCCGGTGGAATATCTTGCGTTGGATCACCGACAGCCGGATCATAAACATAACCACACACTGTGCACTCCCACTTTGACATTGCCTTCACCTCTTTCCCCACTTTTTCCCTGATTTATTCTACCTAAAAGGGGAAAATCCTACCTAATTACTGCAATAGTTCGCGAATTGTGGAAGGGACAGAAATGCCGTAGGCTTTGTACATGGACTCCACAACAGGAACGGTCAGATTGATGCCGCCGTAGATAATGGAGTTTTCTGGCAGGACCGCCTCAACACCGTGCTCTTCAGCCACCTGTTTAATTATGTCCAGGATAAAAGTAACTAAATCAAGGCGAACCTGCTGTTCAATCTGCTCAAACTGCTGCTCATACTGTGCGACCAGTCCGTCAATCTCTTCCTGAGTCTCCAGCTTTTCAGCCTCAGCCTCTATTTCTAAGTACAACTTCTCTGCGGCCTGCTGCAGTTCACTGTTTTTGACATCGTATTCTGGATGAGCATAGAATAAGAACTCGAAATCTACATAGCCGATTGTGGCTGCAGAAGCTAAAGCAGGAACAAGCAAAACTATCGTCAGAATAAGCGCAATCCCTAGTGTTTGTCTTCTCAAACTGGACACTCCTTTGAATTTACTCTCACTTACTATTCCACCCCCGACATATATTTCCTTCCCGGTCCTTACTTTTCGGGGGTCTTGGGCACTAAATCTGCAATTGTCCTGGTCTTCAGGACCTGAATGAAAGCCTCTTGCGCCTCCTGCCAGACAGGATGCATAGGGCAGGTCTGCTCCCGGGAACAGCTTCCATCCCCAGCCAGACACTTCGTGATTGCAATCGGCCCCTCAATCAGTTCAATAACGTCTTTGAGAGTAATCGAATTGGCTTCTGCCTCCAGACGAACTCCGCCGCCTGGTCCCCTGACGCCCACTACCCATCCCTGTGCGCCTAACTGTGCCATGATTTGGGGTAAAAAATTGACCGGGATATCTTGTCTGCTCGCAATGACCTTGGAGGAGATAAACTCACCAGGATGCTGCGCTAATTCGACCAAGGCACTGATAGCGTATTCTGATTTTTTAGTAACTTCCACCTATTTTTCACCATCCAGCTCCGCAAAAATACTTCAGCACGCAAAAAAAATGTGCTGTGCGGGCAATTTTTTGGCTTGCTTACTTACCAGAATTATACTGATGTCGAGAACGTCTGTCAAGAAAGACAATCCTTGCTTAGCTTTGTTAATCTGTTAGAATAAAGGTAATCTAGAGGTAATCTGAAACTAGGGGGAGCAAAGTATGGAACGAATCGGCATTATCGACCTCGGATCAAACACCATACGCCTGGTCATCATCGACATTAAAGAAAACGGTGCCCATCATCAGATTGAGAGCCTGAAAGAGTCAGTCCGTCTGCGGAGCGGAACCGATGCACAGGGGTATCTGACCGCAGAAGGCATTGAATCCGCGGTGGAGATGGTCTCCCTCTTCGTCAAGTTTTGCCGTGCCAGGCAAGTCAAAGAGGTCATTGCGGTGGCCACCGCGGCTGTTCGGCGTGCCCCGAACCGGGCTGAACTGATTGACCGAATTGCCGAGCTGACCGGTGTCACAATTCAGGTGCTCTCCAGCGAAGAAGAAGCCTACCTAGGCTACCTAGGACTGATCAACAGCGTTACCGAAACAGAGGGACTCATGGCTGATCTAGGCGGAGGGGCACTGAAAATTGTGGGCTTCAAGGACCGCCTCAACCAAAACTCCATTACGCTGGACTTTGGCGCTGTATCCCTTATGGAGGCCTACCGCCTGCAGGATTTGCCGGCCGGCGAAGACCTGCGTTCCATGGAACGCTTCCTGGACGAAACCTTTGCCAGGATCCCCTGGCTTCCCAATTACCCGAGGCTGATAGGCCTAGGCGGGACCTTTCGCTCTTTGGCAAGGGTCTATCGCAATCATGTACACTATGTGCCCGATGTCACAGACGGGATCATCATCCCGGCAGAGGCTGTAAGAGAAATCTATACCATGCTGAGCGGCATGAACCTGGAGCAGAGGCGCCAGGTGCCCGGCCTTGAGCAGTCCAGGGCAGATCTCAGTGTGACTGGAATCGGCATTATCTATCGCCTGCTAAAGGTCATTAACGGCAAGGAGCTGATGGTAAGCGCCAGCAGCCTCAGGGATGGCATCTTCTACAAGCACAGATACCCGAGGGATCCGATCCTGTTTAACGTGCTGACGCACCATACCAATAACCTGATTGACTACCACAGCCTGGACGAAAACCATCTTCGCCGCGTTTCCAACCTGGCCGTGATTCTCTTTGACCAGCTGATGACCCTGCATAATTTGGGCAGTTATGAACGGAGGCTGCTGCTGCTGGCAGGTCTCCTCCATGAACTGGGCGCGGTGGTCAGTGTGGAGAGCCTGGAAAAACATACCCTGTACACTGTACTGAACTCGCCGCTCCTGGGCCTAACCCAGCGGGACAGGGTGCTCATCGCTTTTCTGGCAGCATCTCACAACGGCTTTTTCTTTGGCAGCCTGCAGGATTATGTAGAGCATGGCCCCATTGAACCAGAAGATATTCAGCGCATCAAAGCACTTGCCCCTCTGCTTCAGATCGCCCACAGCCTGGATCGTTCACGCACAGGCGTGGTCACTAACCTGCAGGCGCATGTAGAGTCAGGTCTTTGCGAACTTAAAGTTTTCGGCACCCAAAAAGCCGACTTGGAAATTCGCGATGCCCATCGCCAGGCAGGAGCCTTTCAGCAGGAATACGGAGTGGAGCTGAAAATTGTAAAGGGCTAGCTTTCATCAGGCCAATGCGTAGCGTTGATCAAAATCTCCACGAGCTCACTCAGCCCTTCGGCATCGCTGTTCGAAAAGCGCTGCAAAACAGGGCTGTCTACATCAAGAACACCTAGGAGCCTGCCTTGGCCTGTGATCATCGGAACTACAATTTCCGACTGGGAGGCCGCGTCACAGACGATGTGTCCGGGAAACTCATGAACATTGGGAACCACGATGACTTCCCCGGCCTCGGCTGCGGTACCGCACACCCCTTTGCCAAGCGGTATGCGTACGCAGGCAGGTTTACCCTGAAACGGACCTAAGACCAGTTCAGTTCCTTCCAGCAGATAAAAACCAACCCAGTTCAGATCGTTAAGTTCTGAGAACAGTAAGGCAGATGTGTTCGCCAAGTTGGCCAGCCAATGGGTTTCTCCCTCTAAGAGGCTCTTGAGCTGCCGCTTCAGCAGTGAATAATCGGTAGCATACATCGCTTTCCCCCCTGCCTTCCAGTATAACCTATAGCATGGAAAAGCGCCAGATTCTGGCGCTTTTTTACTGGATGGCCATGGCGTGGGCTATGTCTCGCTTGATTTTCCGCAGAATGGTTGAGGGCTGATACATGAGGTTGTTGTACTCTGTGAGCATCCGCGCGGTGGAAAAGCGGTGCATGGCCATGGAGATGCTCGCCCGCATCATTTCTTGCCAGCGTGAACGATCCTCGTAGTATAACGGGATGATCTCTTCCAAGAGAACCTCGTAAAGGGAAAGGGCGTCTACCATGGTCTGTTCGGGCCCCTCGTAGCCGCCGCCGAACTGCCAGCCTGTCACGCCATGCAGGCACCCCTCGGTCCACCATCCGTCCAACACACTGAAATTCAGTACGCCGTTCAGAGCAGCCTTCATGCCGGAGGTAGCGGATGCTTCCAGGGGCCTTTGAGGGGTATTGAGCCACACATCGCAGCCGGAGGTCAGCAGGCGCCCGAGCTCCATATTGTAGTTTTCTAGAAAAACCACGCTGTCTGGAAAGCGATAGGCCATTTCCGCCATATTGGCCACGATCTGCTTGCCCCATTCATCGTCAGGGTGGGCTTTCCCCGAATACACAAGCTGTATCGTCCGGTCCTGCAGCAGGGGTTCAATAATGTGGGGCTTGTAAAAGATGAGGCCGCTCCGTTTATACGCGGCTGCACGCCTGGCAAACCCAATGGTAAGAGTGTCTAAATCCAGAGTTACCCCTGTACGGTTCTCTATCTCCTCCAGCAGCCTCTTTTTGAGCTGCAAATGGGTTTTCCAGAGGTTGCCCTGTACATTGTAGGTCTGCCTAATCGACTCATGCTGCCATGTTTCCACATGTACCCCATTGGTAATGCTGATGATCGGCGAAATCCCGGAGTTGCCCCGCCACATGGCGCGGGCGGTTGCGCCATGGAGCTGTGAAACGCCGTTGGAGGAATAGCTGAGGCGCAATCCGGCAACCGTCATATTAAACGGATTGCCGCCGATTTGTTCCACCTGATCGTACTCCAGGCCAACCCAGGCACCCATATGCTGCAGCAAACCGTGATCATGTTCTTCATTGCCGGCCATCACCGGAGTGTGGGTGGTGAAGACAATCTGCTGCCGCGTCTCTTCCCACGCCTGATAAAAATCCATTCCCCTGGACATCTTTTCCCTAATCAGTTCCAGGCCGGCAAAAACCGCGTGACCTTCATTGAGGTGGTAAATATCCGGTTCAAAGCCCAGGAGCCTGAGAAAGCGCACGCCCCCAACACCTAAGACCAGCTCGGCGGCTACCCGTTCCTGCGGCGAACTGGCATAGAGCTGTCTGGTAATCCAGCCGTGGTTTGAACCGGGGAGATCGGTATCCAAAAGATAGAGGGGAACATTGCCAAAGGCCTCGGTCTTCCAGATTTTGCAGGCCACCTCCTCCCCCCGAATCCACAAGTTCACGCTGATCCCGGTATCCTCCAAATGGGAACGATCGTAGTTTTGCCTAGAGTGCTGGGGATAACCGTCCTTGTCCAGGTACTGATCGGAATATCCTTCACTCCACAGGATGCCGACGCCCACCATGGGCAGCTGCATGTCCTTGGCTGTTTTTAAAATATCCCCGGCCAGTACCCCCAAGCCGCCGGAGTAGATGGGGAACTTCTCATCCAATCCGTATTCCATGCAAAAAAACGCTACTCTAGGTTGCGGAATGGCTGCCATGTCTTTATCTCTCCTCGTGTTGGTGACTTTTGATCAAATCAGCGTAGTACTCCAAGAGGCCTGCCGCTTCGGATTCCGGCTCCCCTTCACTGAACAGCCTGAAAACGGGCTCATCGCCATCGGGCACAACCAAAGCCCAGCCCCCTTCAGTCCGCACTTTAATGCCGTCCAGGTACAGGGTGCGCTCCGGATCAGACCCTTCAATCAGCTTCCGCATCACCATCCCCTTTTTGTCCCAGGGGCACTTCACTTCAGCTGCCTTGACCTGCGGCGTCGCCCCCCAGGAGCTCAGGGGGAGCCGGCTGGAACTGATCAAAGACAGAATCTCTCCAATGCCGGCTAATGGTTCGATCTGGGGGAATAGCTCCAGATTGCCTTCCTTCATAGTATTCCCGAACTCTGCAGCCGCCTCCATCAAATAGGCTGTTTCCGTTTTTGTCCAGCAAACATCCAAACCCTGTTCCCTTGCTGCTTCCGCCACCGCCTCAGGGAGATGAACGGGTATGGCTGCAGCTTTCCGGTTCCTAGCTTTAAGGGCATGGATGAATCCCTTCCACCAGTCCTGGGGAGAGAGCCTGGCACCCTGTTCGTCTTGGAGATGCCAGCTATGATTGTGCACAACGACTGTCGGAAGTCCTTCCACCTCTCCGGTCACCACAGCATAGCCGCTCCGCAGCAAAAACTCCCGCACCATTTTTCCAAGCTGATCTGTAGGCGGGTCCACCAAAAGTCCGACTCGAAACCCGGGAGAGCCGCTGGGATAGCAGCGCGCCAGGCGCTCCAGATAGCGTTTCTTCAGATCTGCCACTTGAACATACTCCCCCAGATCCTCCGTCCCGAAGCGGGGATAGTCTTCCCGGACAAAAATTCCTTCGATTTTCCTTTGCTCACCCTTGGAGAGCCACCGGCCCCTGGCATCCCAATACTCCACCGACACCACGTTGGGATCTGCAGACTCTGCGGCCAGGTGCAGCGCGCCGTCCAGGCCCATGTCCTGCACCATGGTACGGGTAATGCGGCCCGTTACCCCGCCTCCGTCCAGAGTCTCTACTCCTCCGGCCATAAGGCCCACTGCCAACGCCCGCTTGGCCAGATCTGCGGCCTCTGAAAAATCATTGGTAACCAAAACCCGTTTCTGCCTGCCCAGGTACGCACCAAAGCTTAAGCCGAGCTTAATCAATGTTTCTGGGTTCAAGTTCCCCCTAATGTCACCGGTTATGCCCTGTTTGGAGAAAATCGGCCTTGGTTCCTGGCCGTCCCAGACTACAGACTCCCTCAGATCGGTCCCGCTCAGAATAGTCTTTTCCGGCCAGACCTTGATGTTAGGCTTAATTGTGGACATCGCACCCACCCTGACTTTTGGCCCAAGCACCGCAGCTTCGTAAATCTTACACTCTTTTTCCACAACCGCATCTTTGGCCAGGATGCATCCCCTCAGCTGGACACGGCGGCCAACGTTCACACCTGACCACAGCAGGCTGCGCTTGAGGTTGGCCTGGGCACCAATATGGCTGTAGGAGCCGATTACGCTGTATGGTCCCACATAGGCGTTTTCCCCAATGCGGGCACCCCGGCCGATGTAGCTCGGGCCTTCAACAATGGCAGAGGGGTGAATCTCTGCGCCCTCTTCCAGATAAATATTGCCGGACAAGGGCTCTGCCAGATCCAGCTGCACTTTTCCATCCAGGCAGTCCCTTTGACTCTGCCGGTACACCTCAAGGTTGCCCACATCGGACCAGTAGCCGTCAGCCACATAACCGAAAAGGGGCGCTTTGCGCCTGAGGAGCTCGGGAAACACATCTTGGCTGAAGTCGACCTTTTGGCCTGGCTGTACCAGATCCATCACTTCCGGTTCCAGAATATAAATGCCGGTGTTCACTGTATCACTAAAGACCTGGCTCCAGGTGGGCTTTTCCAGAAACTGGGTGATTCTGCCCCCTTGGTCCGTTAACACCACACCGTAGCTCAAGGGGTTGGGGACTTTGGTGAGAACAAGCGTGGCCAAGGAGCCCTTCTCCCTATGAAAGGAAACTGCCTTGGTTAAATCGATATCGGTGAGGGCGTCACCGCTGACAACCACAAAGGTTTCATCCAGAAAGGCAGCCGCATTTTTTACGCTGCCGGCAGTGCCTAAAGGTTCCCGCTCGACGTAGTATTCCATCTGAACGCCAAAGGCTGAACCGTCTTGAAAGTAGGCTGTAACTCCTTCAGGAAGGTACCAGAGCGTACTGGCCACCTCTGTGAATCGGTGGCGTTTTAAGAGGTTGAGGATGTGTTCCATCATGGGCCTGTTCAGAATTGGCACCATGGGCTTGGGCAAAGTGCAGGTCAAGGGCCTGAGTCTGCTGCCCTCACCACCGGCCATGATTACTGCTTTCACGCATCAGTTCCCCCCCTTCGAGCAAGCCGTCGACAAGATCTATCTCCTTGCTTTTTTCTGGCACAGCCCGCCTAAAGCATTCCACCGTCTGCCGGGCTATCACGGCCCAGTTAAACCTTTCCGCCAGATCAAGAGACGCCCGTGCAGTGAGACGGCGTGCAAAGGCTTTGTCTCCCAAGAGATGCAGGATGTTGTCGGCCAAAGAGTTGATATTGCCTGAATAAAAGGTCAGTCCATTCCTTCCATGTTCCACCGTTTCCCTAAAGCCCCCTACATCACTGACCACAACCGGCGCCTGGCATGCCATAGCTTCTAGAGCGACGATGCCAAATGGTTCATAGCGGCTTGGAAATACCGCGGCATCCGCCAGCCGGTAGAGGCTGTTGCGGGTGCGGTCGTCGATAAAGCCGGGGAAAAGTGCCTTATCACCAAGACCAAGCTCCCAGGCCTGCCTCTTCAGTTCATCATGGAGAGGCCCTTTGCCGCAGATGATGAACTTTGCCTGCGGCCTGTACTGGAGCACTTTTGGCGCTGCAGAAAGCAAGAGGTCAATACCCTTCTCATAAACATGGCGCCCGACGTAGAGCACAATCTCCTCTTCGGGCAAGGCCCAAGTATTGCGCCAAGTGCCGAGATCGGCGTGGACATTGGCAAAGTCCTCTGCCCGGACACCGTTGGGAATCACATGGAGCTTGTCATCAGGCACCTGGAAGATGTTCCGCAGTTCTGAACGCATATGCTCGCTGCAGCAGATCACCCTGTATGCCTCATAGGTAAGCCACCACTCCAGATCGCTGATGTGGCGCTGCAAATCAGTATGAAGACCGTTATTGCGACCCCACTCCGTGGCATGGATTGTACAGACCAAGGGTTTCTGAAAGGCGTGCTTCAACACTTTGGCACAGGGGGCCACCATCCAGTCGTGGGCGTGGATCAGATCAAAATCCAGCCGGTTCAAGAGTTCGGAACCCTTCTGCACCAGGTGCCAGTTCATGAAGTGGACTTCTTCCAGGAAGTCCATGGGCCTGGGGAAGAATTGATTCACCCTGTGAACCCGCACTCCATGCACATACTCTGCCTGTTCGCTCTCTGGCCAGTCGCCGGTGGCCACATGCACTTCGTGCCCGGCCTCGGCCAGGGCCTGGGACAGATCGGCAACCGCTCGGGCCAGGCCTCCGATTACCTTGGGGGGATACTCCCAAGACAGCATCAAAATCCTCAAACCAAGTCACCACCTCAACACTCTCTCATCACAGGATGCCCGAAAGGGTAGGGCATTATTCGCAAAGAGGGAGGACGGCCGGTGCTTGAGGCTAGAAAAAGACCGCAGCCCTGCTTGCCAGGCATGCGGTCTCTGGTTGTCATACGTATTTAGAGTTCACAGATCTCAGGTTCCAGGAACAGCTCAAG
>JAAYSR010000035.1 GCA_012518325.1 Bacillota bacterium | reverse complement strand
GGAACAGGAGCAGCTCCTGGCTGCCGCCGGCGAGATGGCACAGGCCCCGAGAAACATCTTTACTATGTTTAACAACGCCGACCTCAAGTTTCCCGAAGTCAAAAACGACGCGGGGGAAATGGTTGAACTGACCCACGGACGCTACATTCAATTCCTGGAATCGCCAAACCGCGAGGTGCGCAAGGGAGCCTTTGACGCTCTGTACAAGACCTATACCGCCTGGAAGAACACTTTGGGCGCAACCTACAACTCTGCGCTGAAAAAGGAGCTCTATTTCGCCAGAGCACGCAAGTACAATTCGTCTTTGGAAGCTGCTTTGCATGAGGACAATGTGGATCCCGAGGTCTACCGCAATTTGATCAACTCTGTCCACGATCATCTGCCCCTCATGTACCGCTATGTGCGTTTGCGCAAGAAGCTCCTAGGCCTGGATGAGCTGCATATGTATGATTTATATGTACCGATGGTGGCGGATCAGGATGTGGAGGTTTCCAGGGAAGAAGCTGTGGAGATGGTCCGGGAGGGTCTGAACGCCTTGGGACCTGAGTATGTCAAGGATATGGAGGCCAGCTTCACCGAAGGGTGGATCGACTGGCTGGAAAACCGGGGCAAGACAAGCGGTGCTTATTCCTGGGGGACATACGGAGTGCATCCATATGTGCTTTTGAACTACCAGGGTACGCTCAACGACGTCTTCACCCTGGCCCATGAACTTGGGCATGCGATGCACACCTACTACTCCAACAAACATCAGGAGTTCGTAAATTCGGGTTACACCATTTTTGTGGCCGAAGTGGCTTCCACACTCAATGAAGCTCTGCTCATGGATGATCTTCTGAAGAAGACGGAGGACCCCAAGAAGAAGGCCTATCTGTTGAACCATTTCCTGGAGCAGTTTAGAGGAACAGTCTTCAGGCAGACCATGTTTGCCGAGTTTGAAATGATTGTCCACGGAAAAGTCGGGGAAGGAGAACAGCTCACCGCCGAAAAACTCTCAGAGATCTATTATGAGTTGAACAAGAAATACTTCGGCGAAGACATTGTGGTTGACGAGGCCATCAGCATGGAGTGGGCCAGGATCCCCCACTTCTACCGTCCTTTCTACGTTTACAAGTATGCCACGGGCTTCTCCGCAGCAATTTCACTTTCGCAGCAGATATTAGACGAGGGTGAACCTGCGGTCAAACGTTATTTGGACTTCTTAGGCAGCGGCGGCTCTGACTATCCCATTAACCTTCTGCAAAGGGCGGGAGTGGATATGAGCAGGCCGGATCCTATCGTTCAGGCTATGGGCGTTTTTGAACAGCTCCTGGGAGAACTTGAGCACTTAGCGGATACAGCACTATAGGGAAGAGTTTAATGCCTGGCAAGGTGGGCCCCTGGGTCCACCTTTCATTTCTCCCCTTTAGCCCGATTGTCGCAGAAGTGCTAACCGCCGTTCTGTGCATGCCAGAATTTTGGCCACCGTGGACAGGGCTTCCAGTTGGGGAAAGTACACAGCAAAACCGCTGAAACCAGCAAAAAGGTCCTGCGGAGGGACGGCCCGGACCCCTGTGGCCGGATCTGCCGCGATCAGAAAGCCTTCCACAGATCCCAGGAGAGCGGCAAAGCCTCCCTGGCCGGGGATACCTTGGGCCAGGAGGGGGCGATTTGCAAAGCGGCGGAAGAAAAGGAGCACCTGCTCCCGGTTAAGGCTGCAGACTACGGCCTTAATGCCCCTGGTCTGAAAGTAAAAGGCCAGGTCTTGCAGGGCAGCAGCGTCACTTTCGCTCGCCGCAGCAAAACGGGGCTCTGTTTCGAATCCTGCCAGGGCAAGGACAACGGCTGCAGCCAGGGATCCGCAGCTCCAAGGCGTCGGCTCAGCGACCAAGCCCTGGTGCTTGCCGTTTTGTTCGGACTGCAGGGATCTGATCAGGTGAGAGAACAGTGCTAACCAGAAAGTCATCATCTCCTCTTACTACTCTAGTTTAGCCGCTAGAGAACGAATTGTCAACAAAATTCAGAATAGGGACTAATTAATGTAAAAAAAGTGCGAGTCCAAAAGAATAGTAATGATTAGGAAGGATACTCTGGTAGAATTGCGAATTAATAAAGAGTCCTATTTCCTAAAGTATGGTAAATATGGTATCTATTGGTTCCTTGAGTGGGGATTAGAGTGTCTAAGGGGGAGATTTTTTGAGTCAAAGAGCCAATACGCTGTTGCATATAAGAAGTTTATATCCGACCCTAAAGCCGGCCGAACGCAGGGTGGCCGATACTGTGCTGCGCAATCCCAGCCATGTGGTGTATCTTTCCATCACTGAGCTGGCCAAAGAATCCGAGGTCAGCGATGCCACCGTGGTGAAGTTCTGCAAGCGCCTGGGCTATAAGGGTTTTCAGGAATTTAAAATTCTCCTGGCTCAGGATGTGGTGGAAAAACACAGCCTGGTCGCAGGAGAAGTGAAGCCGGATGATGATATCCGCACTATTAAAGAGAAAGTCTTTGATGCCAGCATCCGCGCCCTCCATGACACTACCCATGTGCTGGATGTGGCTGCCCTCGATGCAGCGGTGAAGGCGTTGGCGAAGGCCAGGGAGATTCACTTCTACGGGCTCGGGGCGTCGAGCATCTCGGCTCTTGACGGCGAGCAGAAGTTCTCCCGCATTGGTCGTCGGGCCAGCGCGTTTGTGGATACCCACATGCAGATTGCCCGGGCCGTCCTTCTGCAGCAGGGCGATGTGGCGGTTGGACTATCCCGCACAGGGGAAACGAGGGAAATTATTGATGCAGTGAATACCGCAAAGGAATGCGGGGCCTTAACGATTGCCATCACCGACCACGCAGCTTCTAGGCTGGCAAAAACAGCTGATATTGCCCTGTTGACCTGTTCAGACGGCAGCCTCTTTACCCAATGCGGCATCTCTTCCCGAGTTGCCCAGCTGACCCTAATTGACACTTTAGCTGTCGCGGTAGCGGTTGTGGATCGGCACCGTTCGCAAAAGGTGCTACATAAGGCGGCTGAAATCCTGTCGCAGCGCGCCGGAGGGCAGCGCTGAGCGCGATGATGAGGAAATTCATTGATCAATCTGGGGAATAGAAGCCCTAATACCTATAGATTCCAAGGTTTGCCGTACCTGCCTTTCGTCGAATGCGATGCGCCCAGCCATCCAGCAGCAATAGGCAGGTACGTTTTGCTCAATAGTCGCCAGCTTTTTGTACAGCAGGGCGTCTTCCTTGCCTTCCATCAGGTTTTTCCCTGCCTTGCCCGGCAGAAGGTGGGCGTTTTCCAGCACTCCGTCCAGGGAGTGGTAAAGGCTCAGCCAGCGCTTGGCTGTTTTGGGACCCACCAGGGGAATTCCGGGGATGTTGTCGCTGGAATCGCCCATCAGAGCCTTGAGGTCTGGAATACGCTCCGGCGGCACGCCCATATCATGGGTGACAATCTCCGGCGTGAACACCTTATTGGCTTTGCTGTTGGGAGCGATAACGGTGACATCTTCTGAAACAAGCTGCAGGGTGTCACGATCTGTACTGACTATATAGCAGTGGGTATCATCAGGCGTGTGCCGGGCAATGGTTCCCATGACATCATCTGCCTCATAGCCTTCCAGGCGAACCAGGGGAGCGCCGAGGCTTTGGATCACATCCTCGATGAGGGGAAGCTGGCTTCTCAGTTCCTCAGGCATCGGGGGTCTTTGCGCTTTATAGTCAGGAAAAAGCTCGTGGCGGAAGGTAGGGCTCGGATGATCCGAGGCGACAAATAAATAATCTGGGCGAAACTGCTCCATTAATCCCGTAACGGCATTGTAAAAGCCAAGTACTGCATTGATTACTTGGCCGTCCTGCCGTTTAATTGTCCTTGGTAATCCGAAAAAAGCGCGGTATACTAAAGAAAAGCAGTCCAGTACTAAACAGGTCTTAGGCAACGTTCAGGCTCCTTTGGATAACATTGCGTCCATTATATCACATTTAATCCTTGCGAGGACAGGGAAAGGAGAAGAGCAATGCAAACTGATGTGGAAAGAGCATTACAGCTCAAGCGAGTTGCGGTGGTGGGGCTGAGCAAAGATCCAGCCAAAGCCGCCCACAGTGTCCCCCGTTACCTCCAGCATCACGGCTATAAGATCTACCCGGTCAATCCGTACGGAGGCGAGGAACTTCTAGGGGAGAAAGTGTACGGCAGTATTGCTGAGGTTGAGGAGCCTGTAGACTTGGTTGTTATCTTCCGTCCTTCTGCAGAAGCACTGCCTGTGGTTAAACAAGCCCTGACCAGGGATGACGTCAGGGGCATTTGGCTGCAGGAAGGGATTACTAGTTCAGAAGCGGAGGAGCTGGTTAGGGAGAAAGGACTGCTTTATGTTGAGGACAGGTGTATGTTCAAGGAGCATCGCAGATTGACACGCTAAGCAGCAGAGGGTGATTGTGTGAACTGGAAGCACCAGGTTGGTCTAGAAATCGACGCCAGGCGAGCTTGGCTGGAAGAAACGGCATTGGAAATTGGGAACAACCCTGAACTGGGATTTGCAGAAGTCAAAGCCGCTCGCCTGTTAAGCGGTGCCCTCAAAGAGGCTGGTTTTCAAGTCACCCAGAGCATAGCCGGGCTGGAAACAGCCTTTTGCGGGGTGCTGGGCCAGGGTCGCCCCAACATAGCCTTGCTCTGTGAGTATGATGCCTTGCCGGAGCTCGGCCATGCCTGCGGCCACAACTTGATCGGGGCAGCCAGTGTTGGGGCAGCCCTGGGCCTGGCCCCTTTTATGGGACAGCTCGGCGGAAAACTCACAGTCCTGGGCACACCGGCGGAAGAGACGGGAAGCGGCAAGGTAATCTTGGCAAACTCCGGCTTCTTTGCTGATGTGGACGCAGCCATGATGTTCCATCCTGCCTCGGAGAACCTCCTTATGGCCACCAGCAATGCCCTGGACGCCTATGAGTTTGAGTTCAAGGGCAAGGCAGCCCATGCCGCAGATTCTCCTGAGGAGGGCATTAACGCCTTGGACGGTGTAATCGCACTGTTTAACGGGATCAACGCCCTGCGGGAACATTTGCCTGACGGGGTCAGAATTCACGGGATTATCTCGGCAGGGGGCGAGGCGCCGAATGTGGTGCCTGCCAGGGCCGCTGCCAGGTTTTATATCCGCGCTCCGAAACGAAGTATGCTAAAAGACGTCACAGCCAAGGTGTTAAAGATAGCGGAGGGCGCAGCCCTCATGAGCGGAACCCAAGTGCGCTGGCATGAATTTGAGCTCGGCACTGACAATATGGTGCCCAACCGGGCGCTGGCCCGCGCGTTTGGGCGCAATCTGCAGAGCCTTGGCATTCGGGACATCGAAGAGTTTGCTGAAGGCAGAGGTTCTTCCGATATGGGCAATGTTTCTCGGGCGGTTCCCGCCATTCACCCGTATTTAAGCATTGGCCAGGGCCTGACTGCCCATACGCCTGAATTTGCCAAAGCCAGCGTGAGCGAGAGGGGACTGCAGGCAGCAGTTGTCGCGGCTAAAGCCCTTGCTTATACCGCTGTTGATTTGCTGACGGATCAGTCGCTGCTCGAGGCTGTGCAGCAGGAACATGTCCGGTCTAGGGAGACTGGTAGGCTATGAAGCGCTATACAGCTTTGTGGGTGCTCCTTGCATTATGCTTGGCGAGTGCAAATGTGTGGGGCGAGGAAGAAGTTCTGCGGCTGCCGGCTGACAAGATTCTAAGGATCTCCCAGACCATGGTGGAGTTTGAACACCACGGCTGGCTGCCGATAAGTGCAGATGTTAAGGTTTTCCAGTACTGGGAGGACGAGGTGACAGCCATTCCCCTGGAGGCTGTGAAGGTGGGCTTTGAGGAGGTGTCAGCCTGCCTTTTCCAGGGAGAAGTCGTTCGCTTTGACGTTTATGATCCGCTATATATTCGTACGATGCGCGTGGCCATCAGCACAGATAAATTTATGTCGATTGAGCATGGGGAGATTAGCTTCAGCCCTACCTCCAAGCTGTATGTTGAAGAGAAGGGCACAGGCCGAGGTTTTCAGGCAGACTCCGGAGAGGAAGTGCGGATCTTTGTTCGCAGCGGCAGGCTGCATGCCGTAGACGGGCAGGGAACAGCCTGGGAGTTTGATCAGCGCCTGCATGTCTTTGCAGATGCGGAGGGAATGATTCAAATCAACTCATTCCAACGGGGTACGGGAAAAACGTTCTATCCCCGCTACCGGGGGCGGTTTGAGCTGACGGCTTCAGGGGAAGATTCATTCCTGGTCATTAACGAGGTCAGCCTGGAGGACTATCTCTACCAGGTTGTGCCCAGTGAGATGCCCCACAGCTGGCCCTTGGAAGCCCTGAAAGCCCAGGCGGTTGCCGCCAGAACCTACGCCGTTGCCCAGGCAATTTACTCCCGCCAGGGGCATCTTGGCTTTCATGTCGCGGACAGCACCAACTCCCAGGTGTACAACAACCAGCCGGAAGCGGAGAAGGCTTCCCTGGCCATTGACGAAACAGCCGGACAGATTTTGGCCCGAGGTGACGGAACAATTGCTTCCACTTACTTTTTCTCAACATCTCCCGGGACGGTCCTCGCCGATAAAAAGGCCTGGGAGGATCTGTCAGGCTTGGCCCTCGAGGGCAATTCTCCCTGGTTCAGATGGAAGTGCACTTTTACCGGGGATGAACTGGAAAAAATGTTCACGCTCGGAGAAATCACCGATCTGCAGGTGGCGGCCAGGGACGCGGCTGGCAGGGTAACGCAGCTGATTGTGTCGGGTGCAAAAGGGGAAGTATGCATAGAAGGGGAATTAAACATCAGGCGCTCCCTTAGGCCTTCCAGCCTGAAGAGGGTGTCCGACAGTGCAGGCCCCCAGGCTCTGCTGCCCAGTGCCCTGTTCTTTATTGAACAGGAGAGGGATGCAAGCGGGGCGCTGCGTTCAGTGACACTCTACGGCGGCGGCAGCGGACACAACTTAGGCATGAGCCAGTGGGGGGCAAAGGGTATGGCAGAGGCCGGGCATGATTATTTGAGCATTCTGGAGAAATACTATCCTGAGTCACATTTAATTACTCATTCTGAACAGCTGAGGTATTAAGAATGGACAAACCGGAGAAATTTCATTGGCGCATTCCCTGGAAGGGAATTGCGCTGACCTTCATGGTCAGTATGGCAGCTTTAGTGATCGTTGTCTGGAAGATGGCAAACCCCATGGCTGTCCTGCATGAGTTGGGGGAGTTCCCCCTCCCCTTCTTTTTTGGGGCCCTTTTTTTTGTGCTGGGAGCTTGGATTGTGGACGGGCAGCGCATCGGGCTCCTCGCCAGAGCGGCAGGGCACCCAATCCCCTGGTGGCAGCTGGCGATCCTGCTGGGGGCTGCCAACTTCCTGACCCTGGTCACCCCCTTTGCAGGGGGCGGCGGCGCGCTGGTTGTCTATTTCCTCTACAGGCAAGGATTAAAAGGGTCCACTGCGACGGCAGTAGTGATGGCCGGGGGATTGGCAGGGCAGTTCAGCCTAGCCTGCCTGGGGCTGGTGATGGCTTCTACGCTCACCAACGTCCCCTCTGATTTAGCCGATTACTTCCGTGCCATGCAGATTGGTGCCGTTGTGTACGCAGGAGCCATTCTAGCTCTGCTTTTTCTGATCCTGCGCAGTGAGCGCTTCTTTCAGTGGGTTTTCCGCAAAAAGAGCTCATCCCGCCCGGCAAAGTGGCTGGAGGAGTTTCGTTCAGCAATGCGCCTTTTGGTGGTAGAGCGGCGGGGCCATTACTGGGGCTGCAGGGCTGTGGCGTTCTTATACTACGGGGTCTACTATACAGGCAGTTTTCTTCTGCTCACGGGCTTTGGAGTCTACACCCCGTGGATCCGCTACGCTGTGGCAGTACTCTTTGGCGTGGCGCCGGTTTTTTCTCCGATTCCAGGAGGTGCAGGCCTTTCTGAAGGGATTGCCTGGGTGGTGCTGGATGGTGTGCTGTCCCCCGACCTGCTCAGCACGTTCATTGTCCTGTGGCGGACCGTCGTCTTTTATATCCCCATCTTATTAGGAGGCACTATATTTGCGGTGATGGCAATGAAATGGGCCAGCAAAGTAATATTACCCGAAGAATCTGATCATACTAGGGGGTAGGATGCTAACTTAAGGGGGATTCAGATGAGTTATCGCGAACAGCTGCGACAAGCCCGGGACATTCTGCAGCGCGAGATTGAAGAACTGCAGGCAAGTCTGGCCAGCAAGGAGCTGGATCTGCGCAAACTGAACGGCTTGCTGAAGGAAAGCGGAGTGCGGAGAGGCACCGGACCTTCCCTGACCAGCCAGATCGTAGAGGTTCTGCACGCCCTGGCACAGAACAGCCCTGAAGGGGTTTCGGCCAGGGCTGTTGTGCAGGAGTTTGGGCAGACCAGGGACGATGTCAATGAGTCTACCATTCGATCCACTTTGTACCAGGTGACTCGCAAAATGCGGCCTACGAAGATCAGCGTAGGCGATGAGGTTAAGCAGGTGCGAGTGGTCAAAAACGGGCCCCTGTACGATGTGATTCTAGTTCCCGAACAGGAGGCGGAGCTCGTCTAGATCCCGCGTGAAACGGGCGGGAGGCAGGGATGCCAAGAAGTCAGCCCCGTAGGAAGCGGTCAAGATGCGTTCATCGAGGATGACCACCCCGCCGGTGTCAGTCTTAGTACGGATCAGGCGCCCGAAACCTTGTTTGAGGCGTAAAATGGCCTGGGGGACACTGTATTCCAAAAATGCATTGCCTCCTGCAGCTTCTACGGCCTGCAGGCGGGCGCGGGTAACCGGCCTGTCCGGCGAGGTAAAGGGCAGGCGCGTAATTACTACTGCCCGGAGGGCTTCCCCCGGCAGGTCAATGCCTTCCCAGAAACTGTTGGTGCCAAACAGCAGCGAGCGGGGCTCCGCCTGGAAGTCCTGAATCAGGCCGAGGCGAGGCCCGTCTCCTTGTTTGTAGAGGGTGTAGCCGACTTCTTCCAGCTTGGGGTAAATGGCATCGGCTACTTCATCCATCAGGCTGTAGCTGGTAAACAGGGCCAGCACTCCCCCCTGTGTCAGCGCCAGAGTACGCAGGATCAAGTATGACACATAATGGGAGTAGCGGGGATGGTTCGGATGCTTGGCCTCCTTGGGAACACAAAGAATGGCCTGTTTGTCATAGGCAAAGGGTGAGCCGAGAATCAGCTCTGCTGCCTCTGTGACACCGAGCTGCCTGCGGATATAGTCGAAGGAGCGGTTGGTGCTCAAAGTCGCAGAAGTCAGTATCACTGAGGGGATCTGCTGAAAAAGAGTCTCCTGCAGAAGCCCGTCAACCTCGATGGGGGCCGCCACCAAGGTGGGTTCCCCATTCTGCCATTCGGCCCAGTAGGCATAGCCGGGGTCGTGCCCGAGCAGAATCAGATCCAAGTCGGTGAGCAGCCTGTCTGCAAATGAGGCGAACTGTTCCGCCAAGGCGGCGTCTTCCCCTTCCTCTTCAAGGCTGCATTCCCTGAGGACTTCCAGAATGTCCTTAAGATGCTTGGGCAGAGTGGTTTGGGAAAAATACCGCCGGTTCTCCTCGGTCAGCGGGGTGGTGTAACCGGTCATGTACTGTTCAATTTGGGAAAAATACTGTCCTGCTTCCTTCATCAGCTCATCCAGGATCAGGCTGAGGTCTTGAATGACATATTCGGGCACCTGATCGCGCAGCGTCCCCTGCAGCTGGGTTCCGGTGCGGTAAAAAGCAAAAAAGGCCGGGCGGTTAAGTTGGTGGCTGTAGGCATTTGTCGCAGTGTCCTCCAGATTATGGGCCTCATCAATCACCGCACATTTGCAGGCGGGCAGCACACGCCCCTCTGTCCGGGCGTCAGCCAGAAGCATGGCCTGGTTGGTTATTATCAGGTGGGCATCATGCAGCCGATGGCGCAGACTCCAGTAAAAGCACTTGGAAAAATAGGCGCACAGCTCCTCAGGACAGCTCTCTTTTTCACAGCGAATCTCCAGCCACAGCTCCCAGGGTATGGCCAGGGGAGCTTCACTGTAATCCCCTGTAGCGGTCTCGTTGACCCAGCGGCTTAATTGATCGAAATCGCCTGTCAGATCCAGCTGGCTGCCCCGGCGCTGGACTAACTCATTCCAGCGCCTCAGGCATAGGTAGTTATGGCGCCCCTTAAACACTTCTGCCTTGAACTCGTAGGGCAGAATTTCCTTTAAGAAGGGAATATCCTTATGGAAAAGCTGTTCCTGCAGGGTGATCGTATGGGTGGCCACCACTGCCCTCTTTTTTTCTGCCACTGTATGCTCTATTAAGGGCAAAAGGTAGGCCAGGCTCTTGCCTACTCCAGTGCCCGCTTCGATAATTCCGTGAACATCATTTTGCAGAGCCTGATAGACATGATTGGCCATTTGGACCTGCTCCGGGCGGTATTCATAATTAGCCAGGGTCTTGGCCAGAAGCCCCTGGGGACCTAGAAGCTGTTCGGCGTCAAAACTCAAATTGGTCACCACCTTGACTTAATTGTGCACCTGGGCAAGGAGAATGCCCCTGGGCTGGTGAATAAAGTAACTAAGGGCAAACATACATAAAAGTCGAGGAAGGGACTGAGTGCTGTGAAGGTTGCCATTAGTATGCGAAGTGTACATGAGCCGCTCCTGCAGGGTGAACTGAGTGTCTTGGACTTTCTGAAATACGCAGCCAGCCTGGCAGTCGAGGGCGTAGAACTAGATGATATCTACCTTCTAGGAGCGGACGTGGATTACTCTGAGATCCGTGAGGTCCTGAAGGAGACAGGCCTCAGGGTGTCCTGTTACGACATCCACCATCAAATGGCGCCCCTCAGGGATGGGGAACGGGACGGCGCTGCAGAGAAAATCAGGGCAGAGCTGGAGGTCGCAGAGCTGCTTGGTGCTGAACATGTCCAGATTGTCGGTGAAACATTTGCTCCGGATGTGGCAGCAGCTGAAATTGAATCCCTGATTCTGGAGCTTGTCGAGATTGTTCTGCCCTCCATCAAGGGCAAGAACTTGACTCTCGCCATAGAAAATCCGGAGAGTTCAGCATTTCAAAGCACACAGATGGCCATGCTCCTGGACCGGATCAGCCATCCCCAAGTGAAAGTGGGATTCAACATGGCCAACAGCCTTGTGGCCGGGGAGGATCCTGAAGCAGCCCTGGAGCGCCTCAAGGATCGCATTGCCCATGTACGGGCCGGCGATGTGCGCCTGGCCCAGCAGGGTGAAGAGCCCCAGAGCGGCAGCTATGTCGGCTGTGTAGTCGGTTTGGGACTGGTGCCTTTGGCGAAGCTCTTCCGCTCCCT
>JAAYSR010000217.1 GCA_012518325.1 Bacillota bacterium | reverse complement strand
GTTCCCTTTACTGCGGAGGATGTGAAGTACACCTATGAGTGGGTCCTCGATCCAGCCAACGGTGCGCTGAACATGGGACTCTACGCTGATATTGAGGAAATTGAGGCGGTCAATGACTATGAGGTAGTCTTCCGCCTCAAACAGCCCAATGCCTTCCTGCTGAACAACATTGCCCGAATGCCGATTACACCCAAGCATGACGGTGACAGGGAAGACTTTCGTCAGCGCCCCATCGGAACCGGTCCTTACAAACTCGTTTCCTGGACCCGTGACGATCGGATGGTTCTGGTGGAAAATGAAGAGTACTGGGGCGGCAGGCCCAACATCCCTAACATCATCTTCCGGCCTATTCCGGAAAATGCCACCCGTCTGCTTGCCTTTGAAGCCGGCGAAATTGACATCTATCAGGGCGGAGTTGTAGCGCAGGAAATCCATCGCCTGGAAGCAGATCCGAACTATGTCGTCCAAAGGGCTCCAGGCACCGGTTATAATTACCTAGGCTTCAACACCCGAGTAGGGGCACTGTCCGATGTCCGGGTGCGGCAGGCGGTGAGCTACTTGATCAACCGGGAAGGCATCGTGGCCAATGTGTTAAATGGCATAGGACAGCCGGGCGTTGGACCTGTATCGATGTCTCTGCCTTGGTTTAACGAGAACGTGCAGCGCTACGAGTTCAGTTTGGAGAAGGCACAGGAACTGTTAGCTGAGGCAGGTTATGAGCCTGGCGAGATCAGCCTGAGGCTCTATACCAATGAAAACCCGGACCGGATCAGGATTGCAGAAATTCTCCAGTACGAGTGTCAGCGGGCGGGTATTAATGTAGAAGTGTTTATCGAAGAGTGGGGAGCCTATCTGGCTAGGGTTCAGGAGACCGATGACTTTGACATCTTTATTCTAGGCTGGTCCGGCCAGCTTGACCCC
This sequence comes from Bacillota bacterium, assembly GCA_012518325.1. GTDB lineage: Bacteria > Bacillota > Limnochordia > Darwinibacteriales > Darwinibacteriaceae > UBA5420. The sequence continues at coordinate 8,506 of JAAYSR010000217.1, read as the reverse complement.
GATCGGGCCATGTACCGCCAGTTCCACACCAACGGATCCAACAACTACGGCAAATATTCCAACGAGCGGGTTGACTACCTGTTGGAACGGGGCAGAATGGTTCCCCAGGAATCCCAGGAGTCTCTGGATGTCTACCGTGAAGCTCAGGAAATTGTAGTTCGCGAGGTTCCCTATGGATTTATCAACTACACAGAAGAAGTCGGCCTCCACCATCCATATATCGGAAACTGGCAGGTTCACCCCTATGGGGCAGCTGCCTGGCAAAATGCCCATCTGATCACGAAGAACAAATAAGAGATTCAGAGGATCAGTCTTCCCAGGATGCCGGGGGCTTAGCCCCTGGTATCCTGAATTTTTGGCTTGGTGAAGGAGAGGGGCATTATGTTTCGGTACTTGATCAGGCGTCTCTTGCAGATGATCCCGCTCTTAATCGGTGTTTCCATCATTGTTTTCCTTTTAGTCCACTTGGCGCCGGGGGATCCTGTCCGCATGCTCCTGGGGGAGGAAGCCACCCAGGAAGATGTGGAGCGCCTGCAGGCAGTGTATGGTTTTGACAAGCCGCTTCCGGTACAGTACTTTCGCTGGCTCACCCGGGCGCTGCGCGGGGATTTGGGGATGTCGATCCGCCAGACCATGCCAGTCAGCACTTTGATTGCCGAGAGGCTGGGGGCCACATTGGAGTTGGCTGTGTTTTCTGTTTTGATTGCGAACCTCCTCGGTATACCGGTGGGGCTGTTTGCTTCAACCCGGAGGGGATCCCTTTGGGATTATCTAACCATGATTGTTTCCCTGGTCGGTGTGTCCATGCCCAGTTTCTGGCTGGGTCTGGTGCTGCTTTCCCATGTTGCGCTGCATGTGAGCTGGATACCCATGTTTGGCCGCAACGCATCTATTGCCGGCGGTCTGTTCACGCTGCTCACACAGTTTAAGGCAGGTGAACTTATAACCGCGCTGCGCTATATATTGCTGCCCGCTACCGCCCTCGGCATTAGTATGATGGCGATTATTGCCAGGCTAACCCGATCGAGTATGCTGGAGGTGCTCAGCAAGGACTATATCCGCACTGCCCAGGCCAAGGGGCTAAAGAAAAGTGCAGTGGTAGTGAAACACGCCCTGCGCAATGCTCTGCTGCCTGTAATCACGGTAGTGGGAATCCAGTTTGGCTCCATGCTCGGGGGTGCGGTTGTAACGGAGACAGTCTTCGCCTGGCCCGGTGTAGGTCGGCTTGTCATCAATGCCATCACCCAGCGGGACTTCCCCCTGGTGCAAGGCGGTGTACTGATGATGGCTGTCATTTTTACTCTGGTCAATCTCGTGGTGGACATTTGCTATGCCTTTGTAAATCCAAGGATTCGCTACGAATGAGGAGGAACATGCCATGAAGTATCTTCTGCGCAGCAAAAGCGCACTGACCGGACTTCTCCTGATTGGCATCCTGATCTTTGTGGCAGTTTTTGCTGATCTGTTGGCACCCCATGATCCTTATGAAATGGATATCTGGAACAGCTATCATGCCCCGGACGGACCCGGAGGTGAATACATCCTGGGCACCGATGATATGGGCCGGGATGTGCTCAGCCGCATCCTGGTCGGTTCGAGGATTTCACTACTCATCGCTGTTACCGCAACTGGAGTGTCCCTTCTCTTCGGCGTCATTCTCGGTGCTGTTGCGGGCTATGCGGGGGGGACTTTAGACGCCCTGATCATGAGAATCATGGATTTGATTTTGGCCTTCCCTTCCATACTCCTGGCAATTGCTATTGTGGCGACATTGGGCCCCGGTGTGATCAATGCGATGTTCGCGGTGGCCGTTGTGCGGATTCCGGCTATGACTAGGGTTACCCGGAGTATGGTGCTGGGCTTGAAGGAAGAGGAGTTTGTGATGGCAGGCAGAGCCCTGGGCCTGACCAACCGCAGAATTTTGTTCCGCCACATTCTGCTTAACAGTTTTGCACCGATCTTAGTGGTAGCTTCGCTAAACATGGGAACGGCAATTACGACAGAAGCGACCCTGAGCTTCCTTGGGCTGGGGGCGCAGCCGCCGGTGATCAGCTGGGGGCGCATGCTGGCCCTGGGCAGGGAAGCCATTCGCACCGCGCCGCATCTGACGCTCTATCCAGGTCTTGCCATTGTTTTCACCGTCCTTGGTTTCAACCTTCTGGGGGATGGACTGCGTGACATTGGAGACCCTGCCCTCAGGGGACAAAAGTAAGCTTCGAGGGCATTTTAGCTTAGCCAATTTACTTACAGGCCGCTTCCTGATACGATAATAGATAAAGCTTGATCGAACGAAGGATGACCTGGCTATGAAAAAGACAGTCCTTGGCATATTGGCCCATGTGGACGCGGGCAAGACTACTTTGTCTGAAGGCATGCTTTATCTCAGCGGCAAGACGGGGCGGCTGGGAAGAGTGGACAATAAGGACGCCTACCTTGATACCCATGAACTGGAGCGGGAGCGCGGCATTACTATTTTTTCCAAGCAGGCGGTGTTTGAAGTCGGGGAAAGCGAGATCACATTGCTGGATACCCCCGGCCATGTGGATTTTTCTGCCGAAATGGAACGTACGCTGCAAGTGTTGGACTATGCAATTTTGGTCATCAGCGGTGCCGACGGCGTGCAGGGCCACACTGCAACGCTGTGGCATTTGCTTGGTGTGTACCGAGTGCCCACTTTTCTCTTTGTGAACAAAATGGACCAGCCGGGCACAGACAGGGATCAGCTGCTGGCTGAACTGAAGGCCCAGCTCAGCGCCGGGGTGGTGGACTTTGGTTGTCAGGATGAACATTTATTTGAAGAGCTGGCCATGAGTGATGAAGCCCTGATGGAGGCTTATTTTGCAGCTGGAAAGATTGAAGAAGCGCTGATACGCAAGGCGATTCGAAAGCGCAAGGTGTTCCCCTGCTTTTTCGGTTCCGCACTCAAGCTCGAGGGAGTGGAGCTGTTCATGGAAAGCATCGCGAGGTTAACAGAGAGGGCGGTTTACCCAGACAGCTTTGGAGCAAGGGTGTTCAAGGTTTCCCGAGATGACCAGGGACAGCGCCTGACCCACCTGAAAGTAACCGGCGGCAGGCTTCAGGTTAGGGATGCGGTCAGCAACGGCGATTGGGAAGAGAAAGTGAACCAAATTCGTATTTACTCAGGGGAGAGGTTTCACTCAGTGGATTTTGCCGAAGCCGGCTCGGTGTGTGCTGTGACAGGACTGAGCCTGGCTCTGCCAGGCGACGGACTGGGCTTAGAAGCCGGTTCATTGCGTCCTGTTCTAAAACCTGTACTTTCCTACAAAATATCCCTGCCTGAAGGGGAAGATCATCGACTGTTCCTGCCCAAACTCCGCGAGCTGGAAGAAGAGATACCTGAACTGCAGATTGTCTGGGATGAACGGCTGCAGGAAATACAGGTGCAGGTTATGGGGGAGGTGCAGATTGAGATACTGCAGAGCCTGATCCTAACCCGTTTCGGGGTCGAGGTATCCTTTGATGCAGGACGGGTTTTGTATAAAGAGACCATCACCAATGTGGTGGAGGGTGTTGGGCACTTTGAACCGCTGAGGCATTATGCCGAAGTACATTTGCTCCTGGAACCGGGGGAACGCGGCAGCGGGCTGGAGTTTGTCCTCAACTGCAGTGAGGATATCCTGGCTAAGAACTGGCAGCGCCTGATTCTGACACACCTGAAGGAAAAGCGTCATATTGGGGTCCTCACCGGTTCGGAAATTACTGATATGAAGATTTCGCTTGTTTCAGGACGGGCCCATAAGACACATACTGACGGCGGAGACTTTAGGGAGGCAACCTATCGGGCGGTGCGCCAGGGGCTGAAGCAGGCTGATTCTATCCTCCTGGAGCCATATTACAGTTTTCGCTTGGAAGTGCCGGAGGCCAGTGTCGGCCGGGCTATAACAGATCTGGAGAGAATGGAAGCCAGCTGGGAAATCGCGGCGACGCATGAAGGCGGCACAGTGTTGACAGGAAGCGCACCTGTGGTAAAAATGCGCAACTACCACAAGGAAGTGGCGAGCTTTACCAAGGGATTGGGCAGACTCTCCCTCCGGCTGGAGGGTTATAAGCGCTGCCATAACGAACAAGAGGTCATAGACAGCATCGGCTACGATTCTGAACGGGATGCGGACAATCCTACAGGTTCGGTTTTTTGCTCCCATGGTACCGGGTTCTATGTGCCCTGGGATCAGGTCAAGGACTATATGCACGTAGAGGATTATCTGAAAGCTGAAGTGCCTGGTCATGCACCCCTGAATCTGCCTCTGCAGGGGCGAGGAGGCGAAGATGACGACACTGAATACAGATTTTTGAACACCACCGGAAACATCGGAAAACGTTCCGGCTGGAACCGCAGGCAGACAGGAACGGAACGGCAGCCTAAGCAGCGGCATTACCAGCCTGCTGAACTCCGGGAGACATTCCTGCTGGTAGATGGATACAATATCATCCATGCCTGGCCCGAACTTAAGGAACTTGCATCCGACCACATGGATGCCGCCAGAATGAAACTTCTCGATGCCCTCAGCAGCTACCAGGGGATCAAGAAGTGGCAGATCATTGTGGTCTTTGATGCCTACGGCGTCCCCGGGCACCTTGAAGAGAAAGTGGCCTACCATAACATTCATGTGGTATTTACCAAAGAAGCGCAGACAGCTGACGAGTATATCGAGAAGTTCGCCTACGACCACAGGCAGAAGTATCAGATAGTGGTAGCAACTTCCGACGCTCTGCAGCAGGTGATTATCAGAACTGTAGGCAGTGCGCTGCTGTCAGCCCGGGAACTGAAAGAAGACATGGAGAGAGTCCACGAAACCGCCAGGCGCTCCTTGGAAGCAAGCCAGCCTCGGCGCCAGACCAGCCTGGAAGAAGCAATTCCTTCGGAAGTAAAGGAGAAAATGGACGATTTAACCTAATCAATCTGCAGAGACAGATTACGAATGTGGCTGTAGACAGAGTCCCTGTGCCTGCCTTCCAGGATTCTGGGCTGCACTCCGAAGATATAGGCGGGCATCACTTTCATATCCAGCACGCCTTTGCTGGACACAGTAAATTCTAACACCATGGTCTCCCATGTTTTCGGGAGATTGAGGTCGAATACGAAGTTGCCGAGACTATAGGCAATGACTCCCTCTTTGTAAAACTCAATGCCCTGCAGGACATGGGGATGGTGGCCGAGGACCAGATCGGCACCGGCGTCAATGGCGGCCCTGGCCAGCCTTTTCTGTTCAGCTGTCAGTTCATGGGTATATTCCTTGCCCCAATGGAAGGTGACTATGACACAGTCTGCCAGGTCCCGGAGCAGAGCTATGTCTTCGGTAATGAGCTCCAGTTCGGCCGGGGCGACACCTGGCTCATCTTCAGTGCCTTGCCAGCTGATGGGTTCCCGGGCATGAACAAACCACATCTCCGTATAGGACAGAAAGCCTGCCCTTACCCCGTTTACCTCCTTAATCAGGGGCGCCCTGGCTTCATTGATGTCTTTTCCCGCCCCAACCCAGTCAATCCCGTACTCTGCCAAGAGTCTCATAGTCTCAAACATGCCTGCATGGTGGTAGTCCAAGGTATGGTTGTTGGCCAGAGACACCAAATCAAAGCCGGCATAGGCCAATCCCTCTACCGCTTCCGGCGGGGCCTGGAACATGTTGATAAAGTGACCCTTGTCACCTATGGGCGATTCCAGGTTGGCGAAGGCTAGATCGGCTTGGCGGATGAGCGGGGCAACTTCCTCAAAGATGTATTCCCACCCCTTTTGCAGTCCTACCTTTTCTACATCGCGGTTGAGCATTATATCGCCTGCGGCCAGGAACGTAAACTGCCTTTCCTCGGGGGCCTGATAGTTGAGTTGCGGTTCCTCCCCGCCGACCAGCCGACTCTTCCACGATTCCGGCCAGCTTTTTTCCAGGCGGCTCAGAAAAAGTTGGCGGGTCAGAAGGTCTTCCCCTTCAGCCAGGGGCAATACACGGACAGAAGGTGCACGATCCTGGAGTGGTATGATTCCAATTTTCGCCTGTCCCGTACGCAAGTTCTGCTTCACTTCGGTTGAGGAGCAGTAGTGAACTGGGCTCTCCCACCACGGGAAGCCCGGAAGAGCCAGGATGTCTGAAACATGCACAGCGTCAGGCTCTGCCGCGATCAGCCTCTGGAGCTCTGCCAGATTTATTTCTGTAACCGAAGCGAAAAAGGGCACTACGATCGCCGGGACAAGTTTCCCGACAAACATGCTCACAAGTCCAGGGGTGGCTTTATCCAGTTCCAGTACATAATCCAGCTCACCGCCTGCCAATTGGGAAAGCAGTTCGGGCTTGGCAGCAAGCTTGACGCCGCCAATCTGACCCAGGGCAACAAGCTCACTGATCAGTGCAGGAGACAATCCCTCCATGCCGATCCGGAAGGGAGGGTAAGGAGCAGTCAGCCACAAGTACAGATGAAAGGCCGCTGCCGCGAGCAAGAGGGCAGCAAGTGCAGTTACGGCCAAAACCCAGGCTTTGGGCCGCCTAATCACTAGAAAATACATGGCATTCGCCTCCTGGCTATCTATACGTCCCGGAAGCTTCTGTAATTCCTGGAGCCAGCAGGAATCAGGCTCAGCTGGGAGAAATGTCTTAGACGAAACGGAGTGGTGCCGATGAAAGTGGTTGTGACAGAGTACAATACGGAATGGCCGAGACTGTTCAAAGCCGAGGCCGAACATCTGCGCAGGGTTTTTGGGGATCAACTTGTAGAAATACATCATATCGGCTCAACGTCGGTTCCTGGACTTAAAGCCAAGCCCATCATTGATATCATGCCGGTTGTCCGGGACATCCGAGCTGTGGATGAACTGACCGAAAACATGGCGGAGCTGGGTTATGAAGCTTTGGGGGAATTCGGCATACCCGGGAGGAGATACTTTCGCAAAGGCGGGGAGCACAGGACCCATCAGGTCCACGTCTTCGCCGAAGGCAGCGGAGAGATCCGCAGGCACCTGGCATTCCGTGACTTTTTGCGGGCCCATCCTGAGGAGGCTGAGGTCTACGGCAATTTGAAAGCGTCCCTCGCCCTGAGGTATCCAGATGATATTACCGCCTACATGGACGGAAAAGATGGCTACATTAAGCGTGTTGAAGCCGAGGCGCTGAAGTGGTGTGCTTCTCGCACCGAGGATAGACAAACGCGCTAGTCCGCAGGCGAACAGCCTGGACTGGTAGAAAAAAAGTGAGATTTATGTTATAATATGGTATATGTAAATAGAAGAGGAGATGAATATGGACGAACCGCCGGATCGAAGTTACTATGTGCGCGCTCAGTTGCTCATGGGGATTACGGTGTCGACTATGCTTAGGCAAATACGAGTTTTATCGCTGCGTTCTTTAGCTGAAATCGCCGAAACTGTTCCCTCCGTTTACCAGCTCTGTTGATCCAGCTGCTTTCAACAGAGATACTAAATGGGGGGATTATATTACATGGACGGCAGTAGTTTAACACTGGTTTTTTCCTTGGGTGTGCTGCTGATGATGTCGGCGTTCTTTTCGGCGACAGAGACAGCTTTCACATCGTTCAACGCAGTGAGGCTCAAAAATGCAAGTTCCAACGGCGACAAAAAAGCCGCCTTGGTCTTAGAGCTTGCAGAGGATTTCGACCGAGTCTTGACTACGCTGCTGATTGGCAATAACATCGTCAATATTACAGCAGCTTCGCTAGGAACGGTGATTTTTACGCGCAGTTTTGGTGACCTAGGGGTAACTATTTCCACGGCAGTGGTCACCGTCTTGGTGCTGATTTTTGGCGAGATTTTTCCTAAATCCTTTGCTAAGGAATCAGCAGACAGGTTCGTTGTGCTCGCAGCCCCCGCCGTGCGGGTGTTAATGGTGATTTTCGCACCCCTCAGCCGTTTCTTTGCCTGGGGGAAGGGCCAGATTTCCAGACGGTTCAAAGTTGCGGAAGAACAGGGAATCACAGAAGAAGAACTGCTGACAATTGTGGAAGAGGCCCAGATTGAAGGCGGCATCAATGAGCAGGAAGGTGAACTCATTCGCAGTGTCATTGAGTTTGACGACCTGGAAGTTGGCGATATTGTTACGCCTAGAGTAGATGTGATTGCGGTTCCTGAGGATGCCACTGCCGAAGAAGTGTTGGACGTCTTTCGCAGTTCAGGTTACTCGAGAATTCCTGTCTACCAAGGCTCTATTGATGAAATTACAGGAATCATCAATCTGAAGGATTTCCATAACGAACTGAAAGATCCTGACCAGCCCATCACCAGTATCATGAAGCCGGCGATTTTTGCAGCTCCTTCCATGAAGCTCTCTACGTTAATGAGCCATCTGCAGCAGGCCAAGTCGCATCTTGCAGTTGTAACCGATGAGTACGGCGGTACACTGGGCATTGTTACGATGGAAGACATTATCGAGGAGCTGGTGGGAGAAATTTGGGATGAACATGATGAGGTTGTGGAGGAAATAGAGAAACTGGGGGCCAATGAGTACAGGGTGAGGGCCAGTGCAAACCTGGAGAAGGTATTTCG
>JAAYSR010000216.1 GCA_012518325.1 Bacillota bacterium | reverse complement strand
TGTCCAGCCGTCAATTACGGCAGTGAACAAGTCCATGCATTCATCCCGCTCTTTAAAAGCCGATATTCGAAAGATCCCGTAAAATCTCCTCCAGTTCCAGGATAAATGCTGAGTCCGCTAAGCGTTCCTCCCTTCCCCGCTCCACAGCCCTCCCCAGCCGGAGGATGATCGAAGCTAACAGATGGAGGGGATCCTGACGCCTGGATTCCTGCACCATGGTACGGGCACCAATGAGGCATACCGCATCAATTTCATTGAAGCCGGGCACTTGGTCAGTTTGGAGCGTTAGCCTAACCCGCCGTGCAGGGATGTCGACCTTGATATTGTCGATGTAGAAGATGCGGGACTCCTCTGGAGCGGCCTGGGCCCTGCCCTCCCAGACTACATGCGCCGTGCCTGTCTCGTCAATGAGCTCAGCCCTGACGATAGCCCCTGGATTATAGGTCTCATACACAGCGATACGCTGCACATACACCGCCTCGTCGTAGAAGAGTTCAGCCCACTCCTTCCCGCTGTCGCTGTAAGCAGCGGTCCAGGCTTGATCGTAGTCGCCATACTTGGGATAAACATCCGGCTGGCCGGTCATATGCTCAGGAGTCCACCGGTCCTCCCGGTATTGGCTGCTGGCTTTGGCTCCCCTTGCCCACTGGATAACCATATCGGACTGCTCAACGTCTTGCGGCCAAGGGGAATTGAGGCTGCCGGTAATACTCACTGCATCTATCTCGTTCCAGCCGCCAACGGAGTCTGTATCCAAAGTGATCCTTACCACGCTGCAGGGTACTGTAATAGTGCCGTTCCTGACACTGAACACCCTTGCGGAGTCTCCCGCAAATCCTCCTCTACCTTCCCAGATCAGGTGCCCGCGTCCTGACGTGTCCACCAGTTCCACTTTTACGACAGCCCCTGGATTAAAGGTTTCATAGATCTCTACACTCTCTACATAAACTGCCTCGGCAAATCCAAGTTCTACCCACTGCAAACCGGCGTTCTGCGAAACGGGTGCCCAAGCACGTCCGTCGTCCCCATAGCCAGGGTACACATCGGGTTGACCCAGCATCTGCTTCGCAGACCAGTCCCCACTGCCATACTCGCTGCTGGCAGAGGCTGTAATCGCCCACTGCGAAAAAGACTGCCCCTGGGCCTCACCGACAGTGCCAAGCAGGACTACAACAGCGAGGAGCAAAATCATCCACCAGTTTCTTTTCATTTCTCTTCCTCCAGTCCCTTATTTAAACAGAAGATTGCTGCAGCGTTCACAACGGTCGTTGCTAATCGGGTTCCTCTGCCGGCAGACGTTGCAGTAGATCGCCTTATCCTTAGACTTATCGTACTTCTCATATGTCTCCAGGGCGGGATGATAGCGAACACGGTCTCCAATATCCAGGTAGTCATACATCTCTCGGTCCCGTTTACGCTCAACGATTTTCTTTTTCTTGCCCCCATCGGTTCGTATCAGCACAATGTATTCCGTATACGATTGGCTGGAGCCGTCATCATCCCGTTTATAGCGTCTTTTCTCCATTTTCTTCACAACCGCGCCGTCCCAACCCCGCCTTTTCATGCCCGCGAAGCGCCACAGGTTGATGGCCAGGATGAAAAGGCCCAAACCGCATCCGATGATTAACGCTTCCTTGAGGGGCACTTCATCGCTGACAACGCCTGCAATGAGAAAACCTACCGGAAACAGCAGAGTGAGAACCACGGCCCAGCCCAAGGACGATTTTTTGTTCTTCTTGATCGTTTCCAATATTTCCGGGGAATCGGCCACAGGGGACCAGCCCACCAGGGGACGCTCCTCCTGATGCATCTTATCACTCCTCTTTTCTTGATCACTTTCGCCTGATCTCCCGTTTCAGCAGCCAGAACAGCCCTACGGAT
>JAAYSR010000215.1 GCA_012518325.1 Bacillota bacterium | reverse complement strand
GGACATTGCGTAACTTTTCCGTGCTGCGGCAGGCGAGCTGAAATGAATATACTTCGTTTCTTAACATGGAATGGGCATTACAAGCGGGAAAGTCCAGCCCTTCGTCGGCAAAGACCTTTTCTAAGGAGCTGATAATCTGGCTCTTAACCAAGGATTCTGTCTGCATTTGGCATCCTCCCTTGTCTGCGTTGATCAACGTCTTCGAGCCGGATTCGCCTTTTCCCTGCGGCACGGATCCAAAAAGACCCTAAAGGATTGGAGGTCTACACATGAAAGCACCGTTTCGTTTGACCAGAGGGGAGCTGCTGGCCAGAGTTGACCAAGAGTTTGGCGGGGAAAGTGAAATCGCCAAAGTCTTTCGCAATACATTCTCCGATACTCTGGAAAATACAGTGGAAGAACTCCCTGACGGCTCAGTCTTTGTGGTCACCGGAGACATACCCGCCATGTGGCTGAGGGACTCAGCAGCCCAGTTCCGGCCCTACCTGGTCCTGAAAGACGGACGCATCGAAGAAATAATCCGGGGCATCATCAAAAGGCAGTTTTTCTACATCAACCATGACCCTTATGCGAATGCCTTCAACCGCGAGGAAAACGGCAGGGGGCACCAGGATGACCTGACCGAGATGACCCCCCTGATTTGGGAGCGCAAGTACGAGATAGATTCCTTGTGCTACCCGGTTCAGCTGGCCTATCTGTTCTGGAAGGCAACCGGCCGTACAGACTGTTTTGATGCCGGCTACGCAAGGGCGGTAGATCGGATTCTGGATCTATGGAAGACTGAGCAAAACCATGCTTCAGATTCACCCTATACCTTTCAGAGACGCGATTGCGTCCCCAGCGATACTCTGCCCAACGGCGGCAAGGGCACGCCTGTGGGCTATACCGGCATGACCTGGTCCGGTTTTCGTCCCAGCGATGATGCCGCCAAGTATGGCTATTTGGTTCCCGCAAACATGTTCGCCGCGGTTGTGCTGGGCTACGTAGAAGAGATTGCTGTGAAGGTTACCAAAAATCTTCCCCAGGCAGAGAAGGCGGCGGAGCTGGCCCGGGAAATCAGGGCGGGCATTGAACAGTACGGCAAGGTGGAGCATCCCGAGTTCGGCCTTGTTTACGCCTACGAAACTGACGGCCTGGGCAATTACAACTTCATGGACGATGCCAATGTGCCCAGCCTGCTGTCTACTCCCTACCTCGGTTACCTGCCTGCCGACGATGAGGTCTACCTCAACACCAGGGCGCTGATTCTAAGCTCGGCCAATCCCTATTACTACAGCGGCAGAAAGGCCAGGGGCATCGGCAGCCCCCATACTCCCGAAAACTATGTCTGGCATATTGCCCTGGCTATGCAGGGCTTAACCAGTACGGACAGGCGGGAGAAGCGTGAAATGCTGGAGTTGATGGCAAATACCCACGGCGGCACCGGCCTGATGCACGAAGGGTTCCATGTGGATGATCCCGCCCGGTACACCAGAGAATGGTTTTCCTGGGCGAACAGCATGTTCTGCGAACTGGTCCTGGACTATCTGGGTCTCAGCCTAAGATAATGGGGGCCTATGCGCAGCTGAGCAATTAGAGAGCATGCAAAATATGCGGTCGGAAGAAGGGGGCTTGCACTTGGAATTTGTGATCATGTCGTTTAATTTGCGCTATTGGAATGAAACTGACGGGGAGCATGGCTGGCCAGAGCGGCGGGACAGCGTTGCTGAACTGATTCGACAGCAGAATCCCCTGATTCTCGGCACCCAGGAAGGGCTGCCGTCTATGCTGGAGGACTTGGATCAGAGACTCCCTGCCTACGGACGGATCGGGGAAGGTCGCTGGGCAGGCGGCGAAAACGAATACAATGCCGTCTATTTTCGCCGGGATGCCGTAGAAGTGCTGCGCTGGGGCCAATTCTGGCTGTCGGAGACTCCCTCTGTGCCGGCGAGCAGGTCCTGGGATTCATCCTTGCCGAGAATCTGCACCTGGGGTATCTTGGAACT
>JAAYSR010000214.1 GCA_012518325.1 Bacillota bacterium | reverse complement strand
TCGTCCATGATAGCCCTGGCCTCTTCCAGCTCCAGGTTTCTTACAGCGGGGATGAGAGTGAAAAGTTCCATTTCATCCTCAATTGCTTGAAACCAGACCGAGATAATCTGGGCGTTCTTCTCCGCGATGGTCTGGGCCTCCCGTGCTATGGCGGAACCCATCATATCCTGCGCGTTATAATAAGAAAAGATGCTCGTAGTGACGACGATCAGGGCGATCACCAGACCAACCAGCAGGATCATTCTCGTTTTAATGCTGAAACGCACTTGTCCCTGTTTCATAACAGCCCCTCCCAATAGCGGCCGGTCACCCGTTTTTCGTTTCAGCAGCGAGTAAGTATCGAATTGGTGATTTCAGCCAATTTCAATTCCTAACTGTTCCGGTGGTTTTTTATTCGCCGAAATCTTTCCGCGTCCTGCCACAAAACGTAGAACGATGGCGCGGCGTGTACGAAAAGTCTAGCCATCAAATCTGCTGACATAAAGCCTGTCAAATATCTCTCTGCCTCCTTCGGTCCGAAAAATTCTCCTGCGGATGTCTTTGATCTCCTCAGGGCCCATGCCGCTTTCGAAGATGTTGACCAAAAAGTCTGCTTCCACCAAAATGCGATAGTCGACGCCATCAACGTCATCGTAGGTATGATGCCTGCCCACCAAGTAACAAACCCTGTCGATAACGCCTGGTTCCCAGCCCAGGGATGCCAGCAGCTGCTCGGCAATGGGCGGACCCTCCAGTTCCTGATAGCTGCCCTTTGCGTTTCCATACTTCTCCAGGCTTGGCTTGATGCCAATGTCGTGGACTACAGCTGCGATTTCAAGGACTTTCATGGTATCTTCGTCCAGCGCCTCCAGCTCCCCAATCAGCCTGGCAAAGGCCCAGACTTTGAGAAAGTGCTGAATGCGCTGGGGACAGCCCTCCTCATGCTCCATCATCTTTAATACCAGTTGTGAATACTCCTTCATGTCCGTCCTCCTCCCTATGCCTCCAGCAAAAACCCTGCCCACTCCCGCTGCAGTCTGTCTGTGTTCTCCTGCCAGTACAGGAGGCGTCTCACTGGCCGGCCGCAGACATCGCGGATGCCTCTCCTATCCATTTCTGACTAAAACACGCTCTTCCTTCGGCAATTGTTAAAAAACAATTGGGATAAGCAAAGGATTCCTTAAAGCGAGTAGGGAATACTCATGTGTCTTCCAAATGCTGTAAAACCCAAATGAAGGGCAAGGTGATATTGATGGGAATGAAACGGTCCGTTGTTGCTGGTTTGCTTGGCCTTTTTCTCTGCTCGGTAATTTGGCATGCTTCGGCTGATATGGTGACAAGCTGGGAGAAACACGTGATGCCCGACGGGTCGCTGTCCTTCTACCATCCAGAAGGATGGCTGGTCGAAGAAAATGAGTCAGGGATTATGGTCCACGACGAGGAAAGCCTTGAGCAGCTGTGGCTTGTGATACTGCCCTATGAAGAAGTATGGACCGCACAGGAGCATGCGGAGTTTTTCCTGGCCCTCATCCAGGCAGATACTCCTGAAGTTCAGAGTGCAGAATGGGAGCTGGATGAATCAGGGAACATTGCCGTCTTTGACTTGTATTACGGGATCGAAGAAAAAAACGCCGAAGGATATGGGCTGGTCATTAAGGACGTCGACTTTGAGCAGGTTCTGTGGTTCCATTACCTTGCCCCAAGCTATTTGTTCAGCGAGGATCGGGGGCTCTCTCTCTTAGAGGGCTTCGTCAACTCCCTGTCCTCAGGATCCGGTGCTCTGCCTCCTCCTGGAAGCCTGGAAGCAAACATGGAGCGCATCAACAGGAACGCTGAAGGCTTCCTCTTCGTCTTGGAGTTTGCCCTGGGCTCTCCCCTCACGCTGGCCGAGGAAACTTTGATTGCCAACGAACTGAAGGATGTGTTCATGGGCTATTCAGAAGAAGAGCTGGCTCCATATGATGAGTACCCACATTTTTTCCAGTTTATCATGTCGGTTCAAGACCAGGAAGAACTGGCGGAAATCCAGCGGTCTCTGGCAGATTCAGTCTGGGAATGGGTGGAAGAAAGCGACCAGGATGATCCTGTTGTCAGCCTGATTCGGGAGTCTTTGCTCCAGGCCGATCGTGTACTGGTGCCGGGAAGAACTCCTCTGACAGAGGTCGCTGCCGCAGCCTATGCAGAATTTCTGGCCTTCGCAGAGCATCTGGGCAGTAACGGGACAGCGGATCCGAAGAAAGTCTCAAAGCGCACAATCGAAGAGATCAAAGGACAGCTGATAGAGGCCTGGGGAGGATTCAGCCAGAAGGAAAAGGAACAGGTGCTGGGACTTCCCGCGGTCTGGACCACGCTGCGCAGGGCAATCAGCCACGGGAATGAGTATGACCGGGAACATGCCATCACACTGATCAAAAATGCCGCTCCCCAGAGATCACCGGAAGTTCAAACCTCCTCCGACGGCGAAACCTACGATCCCGTCAAGTGGCTGAACTATCAGACGACGCTGGAAATCCAGAAGCAAACCTTTAACCATTACATGTGGTCAGTGGGATACCATCAGACTATCTACGGCTATTAGCATCCTTCCCCCAATACACTGGGGGAATATTTTTTTCTGTTGAAAATGTTACAAAGGAGATCCCTTCTATGCGCTGAAGTTAAACTCATCCGAACAACGGGGGGTATCCGCCTTTGTATGAGCGACCTCAGCCAGAGTGGTACGTATTGACCAAATTTGCCCCGCCTATGGTGCGCGCCCATACCGTCCATCGGCCACATTTAGACCAAATGCTTCGTCATTCCGTTTCTGCCTATAGTCTTACCCTGCTGTCCGCTCCTGCTGGATACGGAAAAACAACGCTGCTCTCCTCACTTCCGGTGTTATTACCGGATTACCCATTAGCCTGGATATCCCTTGACGAGGAGGACAACGATCCCGTCCGCTTTATTGGTCTGTTAGCAGCTGCATTGGGCAAGATCCACCCCCGCTGCGGGCAATCCGTTCTATCACATCTGAGGGGCGGAATAAGCAATCGTGCGGATTTGAGGAAAATATCCGCCGCCCTCATCAATGATGTCCTACATTACATATCAGAACCGTTTGCCCTGGTCCTGGATGACCTGCACTTTGTGACCGAACCTTTGGTTTACAACGTTTTAGATCATCTCCTGGAGCAGTCCCCGCCCAACTTGCACCTGGCAATCGGCACCAGAACCGATCCGCCGTTAAGGCTGGGCCGCCTGGCGGCCCGAGGGCAATTGGGAGAGTTTCGCCGAGGGGATCTGAGCCTTAACTTGGAACAAACCCGCCATTTAATGAACCAGATACTGGACTTGGATCTTTCCCTTGCGGAAACCCGCAC
>JAAYSR010000034.1 GCA_012518325.1 Bacillota bacterium | reverse complement strand
CCTTTTACTGGTTTATGGTCGTAACATGCGTTTTGCAGGGCCAAGCGAAGGAAGATCGTCAGGGCGGGTACAATACTAGAGGAAGATCGCAAGACCAGCCAACGGGCTCAGCCCATTGGCTGGTTTTTTTGCAGGGATTTTGACCATGATCTGGAAATTTCTCCTTGAACACCTCTAGGTAATTGCGTGAGGAGTGAACTGGTGCATCCTTTTGGACTTTCAGACCCTGAACTGGCTGTGATAAAAGAAAAGCTGGCAGAAAAGAAGGCCCTGGCCCAAGGCAGGTGCGAGGAGCTTTTTGGCGTCTTTAATGAGACACTGAACCCCGAAGAGCAGCTGGCCTTGGAGTTTCTTTTCGCCTTTATGCCCCTGGTTGACTTGGCCGATTACTCCGGCGATCTCTTTCTCAGGCATGTAAGGCATAGCCTAAGGGCTCTGAAGGAGGCGCCCTGGGGTCAAAGAATTCCCGGCCAGTTATTCTTACACTTTGTCCTGCCCTATCGGATCAGCAACGAAACGATAGAAGACTATCGTCCTTATTTCTGGAATGAGCTGTATGACAGGGTCAAAGATTTATCGATGGCGGATGCGATTTTGGAAGTAAACCACTGGTGCCATGCAAAGGCCACCTATAAAGCTTCAGATCCTCGGACAGCATCGCCTTTGACCCTCATTCGCGCAGCCCGGGGCCGCTGCGGCGAAGAGTCGGCCCTGCTCGTGGTAGCACTGAGAAGTCTCTCCATTCCTGCCAGGCAGGTGTATGCGCCCCGCTGGTCCCACACGGACAGCAACCATGCCTGGGTGGAGGCTTGGGCCGACGGCAAGTGGCATTTCCTAGGCGCCTGCGAGCCTGAACCACGCTTAAACAAGGGTTGGTTTACAGGTGCCGCCAGTCGTGCGATGCTTGTGCACACCCGTGTTCCCGGCACTATTTATGCCGGCCCGGAAGCGGTAGTGCAGTGTAAAGACGATCATACCGAACTCAATCTTCTGGCAAATTACGCACTGGTGCGCAGCCTCAAGGTACGGGTCAAGGATTTGGCGGGGAGGCCAGTCGAAGGTGCCGTTGTAGAGCTGCAAGTCTTTAATTATGGGGGATTTTCCACTTTGGTGAGCCTGCAGACAGACTGCAATGGTGAAGCGGCGCTGACAACGGGTCACGGCGATCTCTGGATCCATGCTGTGAAAGATGGGGTGTGGGGATCCGTATTGGCCCGTGGAGAGGGTCCAGGAACTGTGGAGGTGGTGCTCGGAACAGAGGGGGAAGAGTTGCAGCAGTTTACCATGCATGCACCGGCTGAATGCCCTTTGTCAATAGTTCAAGTGAGCGCGGAGGAAAGTGCAGAAAATGATCGGCGCCTTAGAGAAGAAGATGCGATCCGGGCTGCCTATGAGTCAACCTTTGTGTCCAGGGAAAAGGCCGGTTTGCTCGCAATCCGCCTCGGCGTCGATCCAGAAAAGAGTTGTGCTGTCTTGGAAAGGGCCCGGGGAAACAGCCATGCCCTCTACGAGTATTTGGCACAGGCTGTGCCGGAGTTTGGGCCGATGGCCCTGGAGCTTGCCCATGTGCTACCTGCAAAAGACCTGATTGATACAAATGCAGATACTCTCTTGGATCATCTTGAAGGTGCACTTCCCTATGAGAAGTTTTATCCACAGGAACAGTTTATAAAATATGTCTTGCAGCCCAGGGTGAGCTGTGAGTCCCTGCGGGGATACCGGACGTTTTTCCAAAGGGAGTTCAGCCTGGAGGAGCAGGAGGCTTTCCGGAATAATCCCCTCAAGCTCAAAGCTTGGATCGATGCACACATCAAGACAGCAGAAGATGGCGCTGTGCGGGGCTGGCCCAGCCCTAAGGGCACCTATGAGCTTGGGGCAGGAAATCAGCTGGCCAAGCAGATTCTCTTTGTGGCTATGGCTCGAAGCTTTGGCGCGGCGGCCAGGCTTTCACCTATTGACGGCAAGGTGCGGTCTTTAAGCCAAGGCAGTTGGGTACAGATTGACTCTGCAAAAAGCCCTGCCGACCCTGGTGTTCTTCGCATCCGGGAGCAGGTTGGGTATAGGAGAAAGATAAGCTATTTCCACAACTTTGCCCTGGCACGCCTGGAAAAGGGTGTTTTTCGCACGTTGCGCTTTCGCGGGCTGGATGAAGAGGCCTTTGACGATGAGGCTTTCCCCTCAGAACTTGAGCTTGAGGCAGGTCGTTACAGGCTGACTGCCGGCAAGCGGTTGGAAAGTGGCGATGTCTGCGTCACCCTGAGAGACTTTACTCTGCTGCCGGGGGAAATTCTTGACCTTACGTCGGTTTTCTCTGGGAAAGAAGTCAATTCAGGCAGACCCCTGGGAGAACTGCCCGCTACAGTTGCCTTGCTGGAGCTGGACGGAGGAGAGGTTGTTCTAGACTATCTTAAAGGGGAGCGACCTATCGCTGCGATTTGGATCGATCCCGAGCGGGAACCCACTAAGCATCTCCTCAGGGAACTGAGGGAACGCAGGGAGCAGTTTGAGGACCTAGGCATCACGGTTCTGCTCTGTCTTGGCGATGACAGAGCTGCAGACTTTGCTGATCCGGATATGTATGGAGCGTTGCCCTGCGGCACCCGTTTGATCAGGGACGCTGACTACAGGTTTTTTTCGCAAGTACAAGGGGGATTGCAGGCGGAATTGCCAATGAACTTTCCTATGGTTGCAGCTGCCGACGGCAAAGGGACAGTGCGCTATGCTTCCGCCGGGTATCAAATCGGAACCGCGGGTTACATATTAGACAGTTTACAGAAAGGGTGATTGAGAGTGGATATGTATTTTACCACGCAGAAGGCTGACCGGTACATCAATGATTTGAAAAAGTACATTTTTGAAGAGGTTCGCAAAATAGAAAGCCTCAAGCATGCGCCCTACGATGTGGAGGGTGCCCATGCGGCGGATTTTGACGACAGCGGCTGGGAAGACTTTGCCGTAGGAAGCCTGTGGGGCGGGAAAGACCAGACCCACTGGTTTCGGTGCAAGGTGGAGATCCCCAAGGAGTGGAAGGATGACAAAGTGGCCCTCTTTTTCACTCCCAGCGCCGGGCAGTTTGGCGGTTTGTCCGGTTCTGAAACACTCGTCTACATAGACGGTGCGCCCACCCAGGGCTTGGACGTCAACCACCATGAAATCCATGTACTGCCTGAATGGAAGGAGCGCGGGACCGTCCAGGTTGCCCTAAAGGCCTTCAGCGGGCTGCAGGATGTGGAACGCCGCTTCGCAGCTGCTTCCTTGGTAAAGATCAATATTGCGGCAGAAGACTTTTATTTCAGGGCTCTGGCCATCCAGGAAACTGTCAAGGTCCTCCCTGAAGGTGATTTTGACCGGGAAAATCTGATCGTGTTCCTGAACGAGGCCCTCAATGCAGTTGATTTTCGCAAACCGGGCTCCCCGGGCTTTTATCAGTCCATTGCCCAGGCGAATCAGGCTTTGCAGGAGAGTTTATCCGCTTACCAGTCAAAGTCTGGGCATCGCCCGGTAATTACTGCAGTGGGCCATTCCCACATTGACGTCGCCTGGCTCTGGCAGCTGAAGCACACCAGGGAGAAAAGCGCGAGAACCTTCTCCACCGTCAATCACCTGATGAAACAGTATCCCGAGTATCAGTTCATCCAAAGCCAGCCGCAGCTCTATGATTACATCAGGGAAGACTGTCCTGCCATTTACGAGGAGATTAAAGAAAACGTCAAAGCCGGCAAGTGGGAAGTTACCGGAGGCATGTGGGTTGAGTCTGACTGCAACGTTCCTTCAGGCGAGTCCTTGGTGCGCCAGCTCCTCTTTGGCACCCGCTTTATCAGAAAGGAGTTTGGGGTGGAATGCAGAGTGCTCTGGCTGCCGGATGTCTTTGGCTATTCCTGGGCACTGCCCCAAATCCTGGCCAAGAGCGGCCTGAAATACTTCATGACTACGAAGATCAGCTGGAGCCAGTACAACCGCCCCGCGTATGATACATTCATGTGGCGGGGGCTGGACGGAACTGAGATTTTGACCCACTTTATCACTACCACAGAATCGGAAAAGCCAAGGTATTACACCTATAACGGGATGTTAAACCCTGCCAGCGCCCAGCGCAGCTGGGAGCATTACCAGCAGAAAGAGATCAATGACGAGCTGCTCCTCGCCTACGGCTGGGGGGACGGCGGCGGCGGGCCCACGAAAGAGATGATCGAAATGGGCAGGCGTATGAAGGAACTTCCCGGTATCCCCAAGATTGAGTTTGGCAAGGTGGAACCCTACTTTGAGCGTCTGGCAGCCAGGGTCAAAGGCCAGAAGCGTCTGCCGACAGTGGACGGAGAGCTGTATCTGGAATACCACAGGGGCACATATACTTCCCAAGGAAAGATCAAAAGAGACAACCGCAAGAGTGAAGTGCTGCTCCACGATGTAGAGTTCTTGCACAGCCTGGCCCAGGCGAAGCTCGAGGATCATCTCTATCCCCAGGGCGAAATCAATGAAAACTGGAAAATCCTGCTGCGCAACCAGTTCCATGACATTCTGCCAGGCTCATCCATTACAGAAGTCTATGAAGATGCGGCAGAGGAATTTGCCAAGCTGTTCGCTTCCGCTGAACATCAGGAACAGGACGCCTTGCAGCTTCTCGCCGATGCAGTGGATCTTGAAGGCGAGAAACTTGTGGTCTTCAACTCCCTGTCCTGGGATCGGGGTGGAACTGTGACACTCCCCTGGCAGGCTGGGCTAGAAGGCAGGGGGATTTGGACCGAGGACGGCGACAGACTGCTCTGCAGCATTGTGGAGTATGGCGGCAAGAAACAGCTGGAGATTAAGGTGCCTGAGATTCCTGCCTTGGGTTACCGAACCTTTGCTTTGCGACCTGAGGATGGCAGTGAGGCTTCGCCGCAGGCCGGAGTCACCGTATCAGGTCGGGTAATTGAGTCGAAGTACTACAGAATTACATTTAATGAGCAGGGGCAGATTGCATCTCTTTATGATAAGGAAGCGGAACGGGAAGTTGTCCCAGCAGGGTGCCTGGCCAATGAGCTTCAGGCCTTTGAAGATCGGCCCATGAACTTTGACTGCTGGGATATTGACCTTTATTACCAGGAGAAACAGTATCCAGTAGATGAACTGACCAGATGGGAGGTTTTGGAAGACGGCCCCGAGCGGGCAGTGCTAGCTTTGGAATGGAAGTACCTTGATTCCACCATCAGGCAGAGGATCTTTGTCTATTCAGACCGGCGAGGGATTGATTTTGCCACAGAGGTAGACTGGCATGAACATTCCATCCTGCTCAAGGCGGCTTTTCCCGTGGCGGTGCGGAACACCAAGGCTACCTATGAGATTCAATTCGGCAATGTGGAACGTCCAACCCACTACAACACCAGCTGGGACTGGGCCAAATTTGAAACAGTGGCCCACAAATGGGTGGATCTCTCTGAGCGTGACTACGGTGTCAGCCTGTTAAATGACTGCAAGTACGGCCATGACATTAAAGACAATGTGATCCGCCTCACTCTCCTCACATCAGGCATTGATCCCGATCCTGCAGCGGATCAGGGGCACCATGAGTTTACCTACAGCCTCCTTCCTCACCGGGGAGACTGGTATGAGGGTGGGACTGTCCAGGCAGCCTATGAGCTGAACTATCCCCTGCGGGGCATCCTCAGTTCCCGCGTTTCGGGCAGTTTAGACTCTGCAGGTCAGCTGCTTAAGGTCGAGGGTCAGAGCACGATTCTGGACACCGTGAAAAAGGCCGAAGACGGAGACGAACTTGTGCTGCGCTTCTATGAATTTGCCAATCGCAGGGACCAAGTGACAGTCACATTCCCCCACAGGCTTCAGGCTGTCAGGGAGTGCAGCTTGATGGAGCAGGACGATCAGGAAGTGGATTTTGCGTCTGATCGCTTTACCTTTACCCTTAATCCCTACGAGATCAGGACCTTCAAAATTCGGCAGTTCCAGCCATGAGGACATGTTCCTCGGAACGTTGCTATGCGTCAAAAAACTTCGCAGAATGAGGTATTTTTGTCCCTACTGGCAGATAGGGCTGAAGGGAGGCGAATGATTGTAACAGAAAGAAGATGGAGGGAATGTAGATGCGTCGCAGAGCGTTGATGCAATCAGTTGCAGTAACGATACTACTGGTCGTGCTGGCAAGTGCCCCGGGCCTGGCGGCCTTGCGGGACGGTTATCTAGGAGATGTGGCAGTAATCGCCTGGCTGGAGGGCAATGTTGTGAAGGTGGCTTTGGCCAATGAATCCACAACGCGCAAAAGCGTCACTATCGCCTCGGAAGGCTGGGATCAGAGCTGGAGGCCCTTTTTCCTGGACCGTACCGTGGTTTTGCCCGCCCGTACAGTGCTTATTGAGGCCTTTAACCTGACTTCCGCCTGGCGGGGAGAACCCCTGTCAGTCCATGTCAGCACCTGGGATCGTTCTGCTGTTGTTGAGGTTCAGACCCAGGAGATCTTCAGCCCCAATGCCTACGTAGTTAGATCCCAGTCCGAGGTAAATGTCAGGGTGGATTTGGGCTTTTTTGCAGCAGATCCCCATAACCAGTACCTAATGGTTGATGAGTACTTCCGGGGGCTGGGCCCCGAGGAGACAGGCCGGATTCAGGTACGGCAGGTGGAAGGCGGTGTAAGGTATTCGCCGGATCAGCGGAGGGTTGAGAAAATTGATCCTTACATGCTCCTTTCCATGTGGGCGCCGCAGCCCCGCACTGACGTCACCGTCTTTTCCTTCAGCGTCTATAGATACAGTGATGATGCCCGCTGGAACTATTATCAGGATGAAGTCCCAGGGCCGACCATATTAGTGTATGGCAGAAATCTTGTTTTACAGGACAACTCGCATCT
>JAAYSR010000213.1 GCA_012518325.1 Bacillota bacterium | reverse complement strand
TGCAATCACTTTGATATGTTCGGAAGAGATCAAAACTGTGATCTCTCCTCCCAGAGAATGGATGATGATGTTCATCTCGAGCTCGTAGGTAACAATCGTCACACGGCGGCTGATGTCAGACTTAATGCCCAGCTTCCTTAGCATGTCTTTTAAGCTGCTGGATACCTCGCCGCCCCTGGCAAAGTCGCCCTGTTCAATCTTGCTCTGCAAAAGAATCTGCTCCTGCATGCAACCCCTCCGCCTATTCTAGCCTGCGCATTACTTCTGAACCAAGTCCCGCCTGGTACAGGCGGCCGCAGCACTCAAACATGGAAAGCGAGGACAGATACAGATTAATCCCTCTCTCGGCTGCCAGATCGATGGTTTCCTCAGGGGGCCTCTTGCCCCTGACAAAGATGATGAACTTGATGTCTGTCATCTCGCAGGTCCGAATTACGTGGGGATTTGTCAGCCCGGTCAAAAGCATGGTCTTTTCCTGGGAAAAGGCCAAGACATCGCTCATTAGGTCACAGCCGCAAACCGTCTCAATTTGACAGTCAGGATCGTCTATGACCACAAGCGGTTCTAGCTCAATCAACTGAATGATTTCAGACAGTTTCACCTGGATTCTCCCTTCAAACAACGCCAGCGAAAACTAATACTGTGGATTTTATTATAGCACTGTTTGAGCTTTTTTTCACAAATTTCTTTCCACTCCTCCCCCAACATTCAATCGAGCGGGCTGATTCTTCCTTTTCCTCTCCGTTCTCTAGTACTCCTAGTCCAAGAGCTTCATAAGCTGGAGTGCCTCGATGGGTCCATCCAGAGTAAGCTGCTGTGAATCAATGAGTTCGTCCAGCTTCTTAGTATAGGCAGGGTAGCGGCTGCGCACCTGGTCAAATATTACGTGATTGGGCCTGACGTAACGCCTCAAAGACAGGTAGTGCAGTGCATAACAGATTTCTTCAGCTCTTCCCCCGACAAACACGGCAGAAATGCCTTTTTTGGTTAGGTAGTCATCCTTAGCCAAAAGCCTGATGCTTCCCGCATAGGGATCAGCGGAACCAATTACGATTTTCCTGATGCTTGACATTGCGACTGCTCCCAGGCACATTGGGCAGGGCTCAACAGTCGTGAACAGTGTTAAACTCCGATCGTGCTGCCTTTCTGGCGGCAGATTGTTGAGCGCATTCATCTCCGCGTGGGCTATGGATGTCATCTTGATCTTATTGCATGAATCCAGGCTGTCGCTGAGCTGGTTTCTGCCCTTAGCCATTATTGCTCCATCCTGATCGGCGATTGCGGCAGCGATCCCTAACGAACCGGCATTATACCCTTCAACCGCCAACCTGACCAACTCATTCCAGATACCGACGCTTTCTGTCACAGACAATCCCCTGCTTTCTGCTTCTATTCTGTAAAATACCTGTTACCATTGGTGACTTCTTTGTCGAGAACAGGATTACCTTGTCTGTCATGCAGGAAAGTGTAAAATTTCAGCCTTGAGCTGATAAGCAGTTTTATTGTGCAAACAAAAAGAAGGCCCATCAGCTCTGTTTGGGCCTTCTTCATGCACACAAGCAGGTCGATTAGAGAAGTATTAGCGCCAAGATGAGTACGAGAAGAAGAACAACAGCAAGCCACATTAGTATCAGCGGCAGTTCGTAACGTACCTGAGCGATAGCAAAGTCTGCACCCCCGGTGACCACAACGCGATCGATGCGCCCGCCTTCCACTGCTAACAGACGGGCGCCATAAAAGCCGTTGATAGAACGGGTGACACTTTCAACCAGGGTGTCCCCCCTGAAGAACTCGGCAGTATACTCAATCTCGTCAAAGGGACCAGGTTCAAGCTCAAAGCCAAATACGCTGACCTCCCTTGACAGCTCCATGGTTAGACTGTTCTGTGGTGAATACAGAACGTCGGGATTGGGATCCTCCGAGAATGGCGGAGAAGACCAAGTCTGCCAGCTAGTTGGTACAGGGCCGAGTTTCTGCAGTGCGTCGCTGAAGGTGACTGTCAGGACACCATCGGAAATCGAATCATAACTGGCGCTAAATGTCAGTCCCGAGATGTCAATCTTGGTGGTGTTAGCTAAATAGGCTTCATCCGGATTCATGATCGGATCTGCAGCCAAGACACTGATTTGATCAGCAGCAGGGGCAGGCTCTGACAGAGGCAGTTCTTGCAGCTCGGCATCTGTGTTGTGCCCAACGTGCCAAGTTGCTTGATCGTTTGGAGTCATAATTTTTCACCTCCTCCCCGGCAACATCTTGTCTCCTTGCCTAACATGAATATGCTAGGAGCTGGGAAGGAGCAATGGTAGCAGAGTTGCATTCTGGCTTCTGTTTGACATTTTGGTCCTGGATACACAGAACACCCTCGTTGACACGACAGTTTTTAGAGGGGAAAAGTCGAGTTTGGCTAGAATAAGTTTGGTATCGTGTAGATGCTCAAGGGGAGGGAAAGCCGTTGCTCAAAGAGTTGAACCAGGTTATTGAATACATTGAAGACCACCTGACCGATGATCTGTCGCTGGAGGTGATCTCGGAGTATGCCGGGGTATCGGACTATCACTTCAGAAAGATCTTCTTCTATCTGTCAGGCATGACGCTTAGCGAATACGTAAAAAACAGAAAGCTGTCTGAAGCCACCTTAGATCTGCTTAATGGCGAGACAGTGACTGATGTTGCCTTCAAATATGGGTACCAATCCCTGGACGGGTTTACCCGAGCGTATAAAAAGTGGAGCGGCAGCCTTCCGTCGGAGATCGGTAAAACAGGCATGGCAAAATCCTTTCCCAAGCTGCAATTTGTCATTTCTGTCAAAGGAGGAGAGAACATGGAATTTAGAATCGTAGAAAAGCCTGCCTTCTATTTGGCAGGCGTAAGCAGGCGGGTGCCTATGCAGTTTGAAGGCATCAACCAGGAAATCGTGAAACTCGCAGAGAGCATTACCGCGGAACAGAGAAAGGAAATGCGGGCGCTGCAGAACATTGAACCCTATGAGATCGTCAATGCGTCCTACGAAGCAGATGCTAAGTTCATGAAAGAAGAAGGCGATTTGACTCATCTCATCGGGGTGTTAACCACCGAAGAAAACATCAGCCCTATCTTAGATAAAGTACCTGTACCCGCCTGCACCTGGGCAGTATTTCCCAATGAAGGGCCGTTTCCTGCCACCCTGCAAAACACCATGGCCAGGGTATATGCAGAGTGGCTGCCTGTTTCCAATTATGAAGTGATTGATCTCCCATCATTTTCATTTACGAAGATGGATCCGGACAGGGAAAACTACGCCTACAGTGAAGTGTGGATCCCGGTTCGGAAGAAGCAGATCTAAGAGACAGGTGAGCGGATAGCTCACCTGTCCAGCCTTACTCCCAATAAACGTCGTTTGGTTTGTTTCCTGTAAGGATATTGCTGCTGTCTAAACCGGACAAGGCAGTGCCGTCTTTATCGAAGAGTCCCGATCCGCTGGCGATGTACACAACGCCTCCGTCATGTGCAGCCTCGTTATGTTCAAATCTATTGTCATAGGCTGTGAGAGCAGAGTATCTCGCAATTGCGCCATTCCCTGCCATATAAACCCCGCCGCCAAACGCAGCGCGGTTCCTGCTAATCTCATTATCGCGCAGCAAAACATCGACGCCATACTCAACGTGGATACCGCCACCGTATATAGATGAGTAATTGTCGGTAATCCTGTTGTCTTCAAGGATAAAAAAACTCGGTTTATGTCCGTCATTGCCTAAACGGATGCCGCCCCCAGCCTCATCCCCCCAGGTACCAGTAAGTTCATTCCGGCGTATTTCATTCCTGGCAATCACTATGGTGCTGTCATCGCCGCAGGTAGCCGTGATCCCGCCGCCGCTCCACCAAGCACTGTTATCTTCCACATAATTGCCTATGATTTCCACATGCAGGGGATGAGTGCCACCATCGACTGCGATTCCTCCCCCTAAAGCTGCATCGTTTTCCCGAATGATGTTCCCTTCCACAACTGCTGTAACCTGACCTGCTATATAGATGGCCCCGCCGCGGCTTCCTTGGTAGAAGGCCTGGTTGCCCCGGAACTCATTGCTGACCACCTCGTGCTGCCCGGAATGAATGTAAATACCGCCCCCGGACCCACTGTCCCTATCACCATTATCCAGGAACAGGCTGTTCGAAATCTTGCTGCTTCCGCCTTGCAGATAAACTCCGCTGCCACCGCCTTCTTTGGCCAAATTCCCTTTTATCACCGAATAACTGATATCCAAGGCAGAGTTGCGCACATAGATCCCTCCGCCTCGCCGCATTCCTCCGGCAAAATGCCCGCGGCCGTTAGTGATTGTAAGTCCACTGATTGTAACGTCGGCGCCATCTTGGATTGTAATGACCGCTTTGTCGCCCTTGCCATAAATGATCGTTTCAGCCACAATGTCGGGATCAGAAGGATCGCCACTTCTTAAGGTGATGCTCTTCCCTCTAATTTGAATATTTTCGTGATATCTTCCCGGCGGAATGACAACGACTTCCCCGTCTTTGGCGTTATCGATCAACTGCTGAACTGAGATCTCCTGAGGGACAAAAACAGCTTTGACATGTTTGTGCTCTACCATAGTGAGCGTGACAAAGGGTGATCCGCCTGTTACATCCCCTTCCCAATGGCTGAAAGACCATCCGTCATCGGGAACAGCTTCCAGCGATATTTCGCTTAGAGGCTCATAGTACGTTGTTGAATCGGTTTTGGATTCTTCATACCCATCAATCAGACTCTGCCTTACCTCTCCGAAACCATCGGCTGATATAGTCAATCCATAGTGGAAGCCCCTTCCCGCGGCTTCAAGGATATGCACCTCAACTTCGTCAGCCTCTGTCACATAGTCAATACTCTCCCCAATGGGGGCAATCTTTTCCCCATTAATGGAGAAACCATTCGCACTGGAGAGGCTTTTTACGGAGGTTACAGCAATTCGAAAGACTTTACTGCCTGAGAAGGAAATGGTTTCTATCTCAATGCCTACAGGGACAGTGGCAGCTGCCTCATCTTGTAGCTCCTTACCTTGAGGATTTGCCAAGTCATAGAGCTTTGCCAATCCAG
>JAAYSR010000212.1 GCA_012518325.1 Bacillota bacterium | reverse complement strand
CGTAAAGCTGTTCTTTCAGCCCTAACCCCGTCGATGGGGTTTTTCTTTTATGATTTCGCTCGGCAGGAAATTCCATAGAAAGAATAGAAAAGACTTATAACAGAACTTAGGAGGTCGAATATGGAGCGAATAACCCGGATTCGAGAACGTCTGCGGGCTGAGGGAGCAGATGTGTTTTTAGTATCCAGTGCAGTGAACAGGCGTTATCTGACTGGTTTTACAGGTTCTGCAGGGCTGGTATGGATCTCCGGCGTTAAACAGGCTTTATTGACTGATTTTCGCTATGTAGAGCAGGTAAAGGCAGAGTGCCCAGGCTGGGAGTTAGTCCAAATTGAAACTTACATTGAATCATTGAAAACGCTGATCGAAGAAAGCGGCGTTAAGAAAATCGCTTTTGAAAAAGACTATGTAACGGTGAAGCAGCTTGAAGAGTGGCAGGAAAAGCTGCCAGTGCAGTTTGTCGGCGTCAGCGGCTGGACAGAAGAGCTGCGTATGATCAAAGACCAGGCTGAGATCGAGAGTATCAGGCAGGCTGCTAAGATAGCTGATGAGGCCTTTGCCGAACTGCTTCCCAAGCTGCGTTCGGGAGTGACAGAACGGGATATTGCTCTGGAGCTGGAATTCTTGATGCGCAAGAAGGGCGCCAGCGGAATGTCCTTTGATCCGATTGTGGCTTCAGGCCCCCGCAGTGCTTTACCCCATGCTAGACCTACCGATCGCATTTTCAGCGTAGGTGACTTTGTTGTCTTCGATTTCGGCTGCGTTGTTAACGGTTACTGTTCCGATATGACCAGGACGGTAGTAATCGGCGAACCGGAAGAACAGCACCTGCTGATCTATGATTTGGTGTTAAAGGCTCAGACGACCTCCCTGGCAGCGGTAGGCCCCGGGAAAACCGGCGCTGAGATCGATGCTGTTGCCCGTGATATTATCAGCGAGACGGGCTATGGTGAATATTTCGGCCATGGCTTGGGACACAGCCTGGGATTGGAAGTCCACGAGAGTCCGCGGCTTTCCAAGACTGATCAGACAGTGCTGCAGCCGGGCATGATCGTCACCGTGGAACCAGGTGTCTACCTGCCAGGCTTTGGCGGCGTGCGCATTGAGGACCTTGTACTGGTGACTGCGGACGGCCATGAGGTCTTGTCTTCAACCTTCAAAGAGTTATATGTAGTAGGATAGGGAGGTTTCAGGAATGATTTCTGTAAACGATCTGCGTACAGGAGTAACAGTTGAAATTGACGGTGAAATCTACAGTGTAGTTGATTTTCTCCACGTGAAACCAGGCAAAGGGGCTGCTTTTGTTCGGACCAAGCTGAAGAACATCCGTACCGGTTCAAGCGTTGAGAAGACATTCAGGGCCGGAGAGCGCATTGCCAGGGCCCACATTGAGTCCAGGCAAATGCAGTACCTCTATGCTGCTGACGGGGAGTATTTCTTCATGGATATGGAAACCTATGATCAGATTTCTTTAGGCGAATCTGATCTGGGTGATGCACCTAAGTATCTCTTGGAGAACATGACGATTGGCATCCAATTCTATGAAAACCAGGCCGTAGGCGTAGACTTGCCCACTACTGTGGTGCTGGAGGTAACTCAAACAGAGCCCGGCTTCAAGGGCGATACGGCCCAGGGTGCGACAAAGCCTGCTACGCTGCAGACAGGTCTTACCATTCAGGTTCCGCTCTTTGTGGAACAGGGAGACATGGTAAAGGTGGACACGAGGACAGGGGAGTACATATCTAGATCCTAGGTCGTTATTAAATTAGGGGGTGGATTAGTTGCAAACTGTAAGGGAGAAAATTGCATATCTGCGCGGGATCATTGACGGAGATCCGTCCATGACCGAGGGAAGAAGCGGGTTCTTGTTCACCAAGATGCTGCAGATTCTGGAAGATCTGGCAGATGAGGTGGAAGATCTTGCCTTGGCCCACGATGAGTTGGAAGATTACCTCCAGGAAGTTGACTTAGATCTTGCCTATCTGGAGGACGAGGTTTTCCCGGAAGACGATCACTGCCATGATCATGATCACTGGGATGAATCCGGGGAAGATGCGCTGGTTGAAGTGGAATGTCCGGAATGTGAAGACATCGTGACATTCGATGAGGAGTTCCTGTTTGATGAAGGTGTGCAGATCAGGTGCCCCCGTTGTGATGCAGTAGTGTTTGAGAGTTCAGACTTTGAAGAGCTCGACGAGCTCTTTCAGGAAGATGCTGCAGCGGATGACGAAGACTAGTCTTACCCTGAAGTGAAAAGACAGGTTGCCCCCTTGCGGGGCAGCTTTTTTTGTTGTCATACCTTGTCCCAGTTTTGCATATAGTGTGGCAAAGGGTGGGCTGCTCTATGCTTAGGTATCTGTCCCCGACTGTAAGGGAAATTGTCACCCAGGCAGCCGCGGTGAATCTGGAAGAGGTGCGCCTGCGTCTGCTCCGGCCGTTGATGATTAAGGACCGCAGCGGGTCTGCGTTTCTGTCCGTTGGGGGCCGGAGGGTGAGGCCGGAGCAAAGTTACATTGTCACCAAAGATGACCTGGAACGCAGCTTGCAGCTGGTTACAGAAAACTCCTGGTATGCCTGGGAACAGGAGATTCAAGGCGGGTACTTGACGCTGCCCGGCGGCCACAGGGTGGGAGTGGCAGGCCAGGCGGTGTACGCAGGAGGTCGGCTAAAGACGATCAAGAACGTCTCCTCCCTGAACTTTCGCCAGGCCAGGGCAGTGACGGGAGCCGCTGACCCGGTCATGGCCCGAGTGCTGTCCAATGGGGGAAAAAAAGTACTTTCTACCCTGATCGTTTCTCCCCCAGGCTGCGGAAAGACCACCCTGCTGCGTGACCTCACCAGGCAGATTGCCAACTGCGGCTTTCAGGTAGCCGTGATAGATGAACGATCGGAAATAGCCGCTTGTTACCTGGGGGTTCCCCAACTGGACGTTGGTGCGCAGACTGATGTTCTCGACGGTTACGAGAAAGGGATCGGCGTTTACCATGCCCTGCGGGGACTCAGTCCGCAGGTTGTGGTGACAGATGAAATCGGCCATGGTTCTGATGCTGCAATCCTGGCAGAGCTTGCCCGGAGCGGGGTAAAGGTAATTGCCACCTGTCACGGAGAATCCTGGGAACAGTTAATGCAAAAGAACTGGGCAAGGGGCAGCCTTGACATATTCGAGTTGGCTGTCATTCTGTCCCGACGTCGGGGACCGGGCACCCTGGAATCGGTTCTAAGAGTCCGGGGAGCCACATAAAATGATGAGGACAGGTGTGGCAGGGGGTGAACGGTGATGCTTATGAAGGGCATTGGAGCCGGTCTAATTATTTTTTCTACCGGTGCTATGGGCTTGACCCTGGCTCGAAGCTATTCCCTGCAGGTGCAGAACTTAAGGCAGCTGATAAGCTTTTTCCAACTGCTTGAATCTGAGATTCAGTTCGCCAAAACAACCCTCCCCAATGTCATAGCTGCTCAGGCGGTTCAGCTGCCGGGGGACATAGGCCGCTTCCTGCAGTTTATCGACAAGGGGCTTGCCGCCGGAACCGGTGAGCGCTTTTCTGCAATTTGGGAAGACGGGCTAAAGATTCTTGGGGCAGGGGGCCTGCCGGCTGAAGTTCTCGAGGACTTGCAGAGAGTCGGTGAGGTGCTGGGCATGAGTGACACTGCCGAACAGAGCAAGCATCTGAAAGTGCTGCAGCACCGCCTCCAGCACGCGCTGCAGGCTGCAGAGGAAGAACGGGATAAGCAGGCTCGTTTATGGCAGTATTTAGGATTTTCAGCAGGGCTGCTGATCATCTTGCTCTTGGTCTAGGAGGGATTAACGTGACAGACCTATCTCCTATCTACCGTATCGCGGGCCTAGGTATTCTGGTTGCAGTTCTGAACATCTTTCTGGTGCAGGCCGAGCGGAAGGAACAGGCACAAATGCTGAGCTTAGCGGGGGTGATAATCGTTCTGCTGTGGCTGGTGCAAATGGTAGGGCAGCTTTTCTCCGATGTTGAAGCTGTCTTTAGGTGGTGAAACCCTTGCTGTGGCTTCCCCTTGTCATAGGTGCAGGCCTTGTGCTGACAGTCTTCCAAGCCCACTTGAGGGAGGAGCAGCCTGCTTGGGCCGTTCTTGTGGGCCTCTCCTTTGTTGCAGTTATTTTTCTGGTTTTGCTGCCCCAGTTCGCCGGCGCTTTCGGGGCAATAACCGCTTTGGCGCGGGAGGCCCAGGTAAGCTCGCTGTATCTCAACCCTGTCCTAAAGACCATCGGGGCAGCCTACCTGACCTCCTTCGGAGTTCAGATCAGCCGTGAAGCGGGTGAAGAGGCAATCTCGGGGATCATAGAGCTGGCGGGCAAGTTGGTGATCCTGCTTATTGCCCTGCCTTTGATCCAGGCCATTTTACACACCCTCTTCGGCATCCTGGGTGTAGGGTGATGGGCATGAGGCAGTGGAAGGTGCTTCTGTTGCTATTTTTAGTCTTGACGGTTTCTCCCCAGCGGGGGCAGGCGCAAACTGTCCCTGATGCAGGGCCTGTTCAGGAATCTATCCAGGCCCAGCTGGAAGCGCTGGACTTGGGGCAGCTGCTGAAGTTTGCTGAAGTGCTGGAAGAAGAGTATCGGCAGTTCCTGCCCAGTCTAGACATTCGCGACCTGCTGGGGGGCGGGGAAGGTATGTCGTCTCCAGGCGAGCTCCTGGTTCTAATTCTGCGCAAGTTCTTGCGGGAGCTGTACTTGAGCCTGCATCTTCTGCGGCAGCTGGTTGTCATAGGCATCCTGGCTGCTCTGCTTGAATATTTGAGCCGTTCCTTCGGCTCGAAAGCAGTGGTTGACCTGGCCTCTGCCGTCTCCTTTCTAGTGTTGGTCATCCTCGGCCTGCAAAGTTTCCAGATCGCTTCAAATGTGGCAGCCTCAGCCATTGATCAGATGGTGGGTTTCATGTACTCACTGATACCGATGCTGTCCACCCTCCTGGCCGCAGTGGGAGCGGTAACTTCTGCAGCGGTCTTCCACCCTATGCTTTGGGCAGTGGTGGGAACCATAGCAAGTCTGGTGCAGAATCTGCTTCTGCCTATGATTTTGGTAAGCACAGCCTTTTCCTTGGTCGCCTATTTCAGCACTGACCTTCAGTTCCCCAAGCTGGGGAGGATGCTCAGGCAGGGGGTTATATCCCTGTTAGGGCTGAGTTTCATTGTCTTCTCAGGCTTTATGGCAGTCAGGGGTGCCATCGCGCCTGTTACCGACGGCATCTCTTTGCGCACAGCCAAGTACCTGACCAAGACTCTGGTCCCCATAGCCGGCGGAATGTTCGCTGATACCCTGGAGGTTGTAGTGGGCGGCTCGCTGCTTATCAAGAATGCTGTCGGTGTCTTCGGCCTGGTAATGATCCTGTTCATGGTGGCCGCCCCCTTATTAAAGGTGTGGGCGATGATTCTGGTCTATAAGGTCGTTGGTGCTTTCTTGGAGCCTGTGTGTAACAGGCGAATCGTGCAAGTTCTGGGCACAATGGAGGCTTCCCTGACCTTAGTGCTGATTGCTTTGGCTACTGTGGCTTTGATGCTGTTTCTGTCCATAACCATTCTGGTTGGCATTGGCAATTTGGCAGTGCTGATGAGGTGAACGCAATGTATTGGAAACAGTGGCTGCAAACGTTGTTGACCCTGGCTGTTCTCCTTGGCATTCTGGAAATGCTCCTTCCCTCCGGGGAGCTGGCCAAGTACTCCAAACTGGTGCTTGGTCTAGCTCTGATGCTGGCGGTCCTTGAGCCGGTCAGCATTTTGCTGAACCAGGATCTCACTTCCTTTGAGATCTCCTGGCAGGGCAGCTCTACACCGGAGCCCAATGTAAATGCGCTGGCCTCCAGGGTGAAGCTGGCTGCTGCTGCACCCTTTGTCAGTCTGGATGAAAATTCTCTGGAGGGGCAGATCGAGGACGCACTGCTGGGCCTGGACTACGTTGAAGCTGTAAGGGTAGAGATTTCCGATGCTGGGAAGAATGGCGCCCTGATCCACGTCTTTCTGCAGCCCTTTGAGGCAGAGTCAGCTGAACAGGTCGGTCAGATTGTAGCCTCGTTGTTGCACTTTCCTTCAGAGCAAATCTCAGTGCAGCGCTGGGCAGAGTAGGGGGTAGCTTATGGGTGAGCTGTGGAGCCGCCTAAGCGAGCGGCAAAAAAAGATCTTCAGCTGGCTGGCGGTAGTGTTGATTGCGGGGATAGGACTTCTGATTTTCCAGCCCGCAAGGCCGGCAGAGTTTCCGGCAGGGCTGTCGGAAGGACGGTCAGTTGATGCAAAACCGGCCAGCTCTGCCCCGGAGACGTTGGAGAAAGAACTTGCTGCCATCTTAAATGCCATGCTGGGTGGCAGGCGTGTAGAGGTTTTCTTGACCATGGAGAGCGGTCCCCGCCTTGTGCTGGCCTACGATTTAACAGAAGAGGAGCGCTACGGAGCTGAGGGCCTGACAGAACGGCGGCGGACATCACATCCGGTTCTGATGCGCAACGATGCCGAACGCAAGGAGGTGCCCCTGGTTGTGGAAGAAATCGAGCCGACTGTCCGGGGCGTGCTGGTGGTGATTGATGGCGAGGCCAGCCCTGAACTGCGTCTCGCAGTTTCCCAAGCGGCGGCCACAGCCTTGCAGGTTCCCATGTATCGAATTGAAGTTTTGTTCAAACAATAGGGAGGATGGTGAAAATGGCGAAGTTTGTCGTAGTGCGGGGAAAGAAGGTTCTGTGGAATTTAATCATTGTTGTACTGGTGATCTTTGCTTTGGTTTATATCTTCAAGGTTGATGAAGGACCTGAAGGGGAAAACAAAGACATGCCCGATCTGGACGATGGCATGGGCCAGGTAGTGGTAGTGGAACCTGTTACCGTCCGCAGCATTCCTACAAAGTATTCCGAGTACAAACTGGAAAGGGAACGCATGCGCAGCAGGCAGATTGAGCTGCTGCAGAACCTTGCCTACGATGGTCACACCGATGGGGAGCGCAAAGAGCAGGCTCAGACAGATCTGCAGCTGCTGATTGAGAAGATCAGCCGGGAGACGGAAATCGAAAACCTCTTAAAGGCTCAAGGCTACCTGGACGCCCTCGTCTTGTTGGAGCAGGAGGCGATTACAGTGGTGGTGCCGGTTGCTCTGGTGCGGGATGAAGCTGCGCGCATTGGAGAACTGGTGCATCGGCTCACCGGCATTAGGCTGGAACGTATTACCATAGTTGATGAAACCGTCGGTGTGTAGTCCTGTTACAAGCCTCAGCCATTGAGGCTTCTTTTCTTGGAGGAGAAGGGGCTCTGCTAGCGAAAATGTACAGATGCAATAAGAAAGAGGTGTCCTTTAGACTATGGAATTTTCGCAGATCAAAGAGTTAATCTCGCTAGTAAACTCAACCGACATTACCGATTTGGAAATAGAGGACGGGGACTTTCGAGTCCGCATCCGCAAAGCGGGGCCAGAGCCTAAGTCTGCCCCAAGGGAAGTGACGGATACAGCCGCCATCCCGCAGCCCGTCTCCGCCCCTCCCCAGCAGGCCCCTGAAGCGAGGGGGAGTCTGGTGGAAGTGTTGGCCCCCATGGTGGGCACTTTTTACCGTGCGCCTGCTCCCGATGCGGATCCCTTTGTCCGGGCAGGCGATAAAGTCGCGCCTGGCCAAACCCTCTTCATAATTGAGGCCATGAAGATGATGAACGAAATTGAAGCTGAGGTCAGCGGCGTGATCAGGGAGATCCTCGTGGAAAACGGCGAGCCTGTAGAGTTTGGGCAGCCCTTGATGCTGATCGATCCACAGGCTTAGGAGGTGCCCTATGTTACGCAGAATACTGGTTGCCAATCGGGGTGAGATCGCCCTGCGCATAATCAGGGCCTGTCGTGAGCTGAACATAGAAACTATTGCTGTTTACTCAGAAGGGGATCGGGAATCGCTGCACGCGAAGTGGGCCGACTGGGCAGTGTGCATTGGCCCGGCAGCTTCCCAAAAGAGCTATCTCAACGCTCAAAACATTTTGGCTGCAGCGGTTGCCTACGGTGCAGACGCAGTTCATCCCGGTTACGGCTACTTAAGCGAAAGTGCGCTTTTTGCAGAAATCTGCGAGGCGCACAATTTGGTCTTTAT
The DNA here is from genome assembly GCA_012518325.1 of Bacillota bacterium. Classification (GTDB taxonomy): domain Bacteria; phylum Bacillota; class Limnochordia; order Darwinibacteriales; family Darwinibacteriaceae; genus UBA5420. The sequence continues at coordinate 2,997 of JAAYSR010000212.1, read as the reverse complement.
TGGGCCCAGTCCGCAGCAGATTGAGCTCTTGGGCGATAAGTCCAGGGCCAAGGCAACAATGAAAGAGGCGGGAGTGCCTGTTGTTCCAGGTAGCGAGGGGGCCATCAGCAATGAGCAGGAGTTGATTGAATCTGCCGAGGAGATCGGCTATCCGGTGATGATAAAGGCCAGTGCAGGAGGGGGCGGCAAAGGCATGCGCCTGGCCCGGGATCGCCAGGAGCTGCTCAAGGGTTTTCACACCGCCCGCTCTGAAGCAGCAGCAGCTTTTAACAATGATGCTGTGTATCTGGAGAAATTCATTGAATCACCCAGGCACATTGAAGTTCAGCTGCTGGGAGATCACCATGGCAGCATCGTTCACTTCGGTGAACGGGAGTGTTCCTTGCAGCGCCGTCATCAGAAGCTGATCGAAGAGTGTCCTTCGCCTGCCGTTGATGAAGCGCTGCGGGCGGAAATGGGCAGAGCCGCAGTGCTGGGGGCCCAGGCTGTAGGGTACCGCAACGCCGGGACGATGGAGTTTTTGCTAGATGATGCAGGCAAGTTTTATTTTATGGAAATGAACACTCGCATTCAGGTGGAGCACCCGGTGACTGAAATGGTCTACGGCATCGACTTGGTAAAAGAGCAGATTCGCATTGCCTCAGGCAACGCTTTGGGCTGCAGCCAACAGGACCTTGTCCCTAAAGGCCATGCTATCGAATGCCGCATTAATGCAGAGGCGGTGCGCCTGAACTCCAGGCCTTCGCCGGGTGTGATTGAGGAACTGTTCGTTCCCGGCGGCTGTGGAATTCGCTGGGACAGTCATGTCTACCAAGGCTATGCAATACCTCCCTACTATGATTCTATGTTTGCCAAGCTGATCAGCTGGGGAGCTGACCGGGCAGAAGCGATTGAGCGGATGAAGCGCGCCTTGCAGGAGCTCACGGTAGAAGGAATCGAGACTTCAGTCCCTTTCCACAGGGCTATGATGGAAGACGCACGCTTTCGGGCGGGACATTTTTCCACTGATTTTCTGGAGCAGTGGTTGGAAGAAACGGAATTGTCGAATAAGGAATAGTTTGGTATACTAATCGTTAGGAGGTGTAAGAAAAATGTCGGAAACCGAACGTCGCAGCGAATTGGGCGAATTGAAGATTGCCAACGATGTGGTGGGCATTATCGCAGGCCTTGCTACGGTTGAAATTCCCGGTGTCGCCGGAATGAGCGGCGGGATCGCCGGCGGCATCGCAGAAATGCTCGGTGCCCGCAACCTGTCCAAGGGCGTTAAAGTCGATGTAGGCGAACACGAATGTGTTGTTGATTTATTTGTGATCATTGAATATGGATACAGCATCCCTGAAGTTGCGCAGCAGATTCAGGAGAATGTCAAGCGGACAATTGAAGTAATGACGGGACTCGATGTCATGGAGGTTAACTTGCACGTGCAGGGCGTGCAGTTTCCCCAGGAAAAAAAGGGTGAAGAGCAGCAAGCGCCCGCTCCCAGGGGGAAGTAGACATGATCATACTTGACCGTATCTTACTGGGGATCACCGGCCTGGTTCTGGTGGTCCTTGCAGGATTTTTGCTATCAACCATATTGGGCAGCACCGTTGTGATCAACTGGCTGGAATCGCCAAGGCTGCTCTTTGACGGCAGCATTGTTGTTTTGATCTTGGTCATTCTGGCGGTTTATCTTGCTGTGCTCATCTCCAGAACAGAAAAAAGGTTTATTGTGTATCCCAGAGAACTAGGGGAAATCAGGATCAGTACCGACTGTGTGGAAAGCCTCATTGTAGAGGGCGCCGCGCAAATCTCCGGCTTGGAGCAGGTGCGGGCATCCTTTACCGATGTGGTCAATCCCAAAGTAAAGTTAAGAGTGACAGTCTATCCTGACCATAATCTGTCTGAGCTGTCAGAGGAGCTGCAGGAGACTGTGCGTGACTATGTGCAGAAAACTGTGGGTGTGGCAATTCAAGAGGTTGAAGTGTTCGTTGACGGCATAGCAAAGAATGCCGCCGAAACGGATCCTCAGCTGGAGGAGATAGTTTAAAGGGGTGCTGGTATATGAAGGAAAAGCTGCTTGCACTGCTCGGTGCTCACTTCGGAAAGATACTTGGCTCCATTATGGGCCTCATTGTGGGCTGGATCATTATCGCCTTCGGGATACTTAAGGGTCTGTTAGTGGTGGTATGCATTGCAGCAGGGTTTTTTCTCGGTTCATACTTGGATTCGCCACGCAGCGGCGGCGATTTTACCGGTCGATTTTGAGGTGATATTGTTTGAGTAGAAGACTGGCACGTCAGGTTGCTTTTCAGACTCTGTTTCAGATTGATTTAAGCCAAATGGATGTAGAAACCGCCTTGGCGCAGAGACTGGAAGAAGTTGCGTTAAACGCAGAAAACCAGAACTATGTAAGACAGGTGGTGCAGGGTGTCCACCGGCATGTTGGAGCGATAGATGCCCAGATTGCCAGTATCTCCAGGGATTGGGAAGTCCATCGCCTAGGGTTCATTGACCGCAGCATTTTGAGGCTTGCCATCTATGAGATTGTGTTTATGGATGACATACCGGCGGGGGTTGCTGTCAACGAAGCAGTGGAGCTGGCTAAGGAGTTCGGTGACGAAGATTCGCCCCGGTTTATCAACGGTCTGTTAGGCACGGTAGTTCGAGATGGAGAATTTCAATGAAGGTGTTTCTCGGAATTGATACAAGCAGCTATACAACTTCAATGTGCCTCCTGGGGGAGGATGGAAAAATCAAGGCAGATGAGAGGATAATCCTGCATGTGGCTTCTGGTTCGCGAGGTTTGCGGCAATCGGAAGCCTTATTTCAACATGTGCAGAATCTTCCTGAAGTGACGGCCAGGCTTGCCCCTGCCCTGGCCGGCCATGAGCTGGTGTCCATCGGGGTGAGCGTTAAGCCCAGGCCAAGCGAAGATTCCTACATGCCGGTTTTCCTGCCAGGATCATCTCTGGCTGAGGCCCTGGGCCATCTGCTGGGAGTACCGTGCCATCGGCT
>JAAYSR010000211.1 GCA_012518325.1 Bacillota bacterium | reverse complement strand
TTTGAGGAACTTGCTCCAGTGCCATCTCTGCTACGACAGCGGCCTGCATATAAGGATCGGCGTCCACGGAAGAGGCGCCTTCTACACCGTCGATACGAGCATTGGTGGTGATCAGGTGGATGCCTGACTCTACAACCAGTTCAGCATAGGGACGCTGTGCTTCACCGTCGTTAGGCTGAATGATGATGAGGTCATAGCCGTTGACGATGGCGTTTTCGATGAGCGCATTCTGCTGAGCGTTGTCTGCCTGACCGTCGAATACCCGAACAGTGATATGGTCATACTTGTTAGCTTCCTCTACGATAGAGTTAGCGAGCCAGGCGGCAAATGAGTCTGCCTGTGCACGAGCAATGTACGCCACCCTGTACTGGGTATTGGCAAGGCTGGTTCCGACAAACATTAAGCTAAAGACCAAGACGACTGACAACACGACTAGTAGGTTTTTCTTCACCTATGTTTCCTCCTTTGTTTTTTTATTTAAAATGGCTTTAGCCATCTTAAACCTCTAAGCAGTTTGTGTTTCCTCGAGGGATCCCAATGTTCTGGTAGTCCTCATCTTCTTGGTGTGCATGTCGTAAATTACTGCCAGGGCGATGATTGCACCGCGGATGATCTGCTGCAGATAAGCGTTAAGCCCAATCAGGTTCATGATGTTGTTGAGAATACCTACAATAAAGGCTCCGACCACTGTCCCGCCGGCAGTGCCGATTCCGCCGGAGAAACTGGTTCCGCCAATTACAGAAGATGTCAGGGCTTCAAACTCAAAGCCAACTGCCCCGTTAGGCAAACCTGCATTGACACGTGACATGAAAATCACACCGGCAATACCGACCAGAATTCCGTTAACCACAAAGGCCTGCATTTTTCTTCTGTTGACATTGACACCCGATGCCACCGCTGCTTCTTCATTTCCGCCGATGGCGTACAGTGACCGCCCTAAACGGGTATGGTTCAGGATATACCAGGTGGCTACACCGATGAGGATGAAGAAAATAATCGGTGTGGGTATGACCCAGATCGAACCCTGGCCAAAGAAGGTGTAGCTGCCAATTTGGTAAATGTTTTGGCCGTTGGTGTAAAGGAGCGCTGCTCCCCTCGCCATAGTCAGCATGGCCAGTGTCGCAATAAATGGCGGGGTCTTAAACTTCGTGACCATCAGACCGTTAAGGATGTTGCAGAACACCGCCACCGCTATGGCCACCAAAAAGGCCACCGACAGCAAACCCGTCTGCTTATACACTGAAACTGACAGCAGACCGGATAACGCTAGAACCGAACCACAGGAAAGATCCAGCATGCCTGCGATAATCAGGATGGTCTGTCCGAATGCTAAGATGGTAGTGATCGATATCTGCCGGGAGATATTCGTCAGGTTTCGGACCGAGAGAAAGTTCTGGTTAATGAACGACGAGATAATGAAAAGTGCTACTAGAACCAGCAGGATTCCATGCCTTTGCATTAATCTTCTAACAGTACTGTCTCCTTTTAACATGTTCATGTGCTCGCTCTTCCTTTGCATTTTTTATTCGCCTACAGCCAATTTCATAATGGCTTCTTGCGTAAAGTCACCTCTTTGCAGCTCTCCCCGAATTCTGCCTTCCGCCATGACATAAATCCGGTCGCACATCCCGATCAGTTCCGGCAGTTCGGAGGAGACCATCAGAATTGCCCTGCCCTCCTTAGCTAACACCGTCATCAGCTTGTAAATCTCATATTTTGCCCCGACATCAATGCCCCGTGTAGGTTCGTCGAGCAGAAGAATTTGGGGATCCCGCACCATCCATTTCGACAGCACAACCTTTTGCTGGTTGCCGCCGCTCAAAGCGCTGATATCAGTGTTAATCGACGGTGTCCTCACACTCATTCTGGCACAGACCTCTTCTACAGTTTCAATCTCCTTCTGCCGATGCAGGCGGCCATTGTAGATGAACTGGTCTAGGCGGGCCAAAGTAACATTCTCCTTGACGCTGCGAACAGGAATGATGCCATATCTCCGCCTGTCTTCCGAGAGCATAATCATGCCATGGCTGATGCTGTCCTCGGGAGTTCGAATCGTAACTTCCTGTCCCTTAATGCGGATGCTGCCGGAATCGTAGTGGTCGAGGCCAAACAGTGCCCTCAAAACCTCGGTGCGTCCTGCGCCAACCAAGCCTGAAATCCCAACGATTTCACCGGCATTTACATGGAAACTGACATCCTTAAACAGTCCCCGGCTGCTCAGGCCCTCCACTTCCAGCAGTGTATCGCCGACTGCAACGCTTTCTTTGGGATAGTTCTCAGACAGCTCACGTCCTACCATCAGGGAGATGACTGTGTTTTTGTCCAGTTCTTCGACAGGTCTGGAGTCAATTACCCGACCGTCCCGCAGAACTGTGATTTCATCAGCAATCTGGAAGATTTCATCAAGTTTGTGAGAGATATAGATGATGCTCTTGCCTTGGTCTCTCAGAGCGTTGATCTTTTCGAAAAGCACCTCTACGTCTTTGTCGCTGATAGCCGAGGTTGGTTCATCCATGATGATGACGTCAGCGTTGTAGGCTGTAGCTTTGGTGATCTCCAGGAGCTGAATGTCGGAAATGGACAGTTCTTTCAGCTTAGTGTTTAAATGATAGGGGAGATTCTCATCTTCCAGGAGCTGCCGTGCCCTCTGCCGAATCTGTTTCCAGTTGACGCGTCCCCCTTTCGCCACTGGCCAGGCACCCATCACGAAGTTCTCCGCGACAGTCATTTCCGGGACAAAGCTGAGCTCTTGGTTAATCATGGAGATGCCAAGGGCCCTCGCCCGCATCGGGCTGTTGATATGGACAACCTTGCCATCGATGAGGATTTCACCGGCATCCGGCTGATAGATCCCATTGATGATCTTCACCAAGGTGGACTTGCCCGCTCCGTTTTCACCGCACAAAACGTGGACAGTTCCTTTTCTCACTGCAAAGTTGATTTTGTCCAGTGCCTTAACGCCCGGAAAGGACTTCTCGATGTCTTTTACTCTGAGCTTAATGTCGTTGGCTCTGATGTCTACCTGACTCATCCTCACACTCCTCTCAGTTCCTACACCCTAGACCGTTCTCAGCCAGCCGCCATCTACAAAGTAGGTGGATCCCACGCAATAACTTGCCCGGTCAGAACACATGAAGACATAAAAGTCAGCAAGCTCTTCCGGTGTGGCAAACCGTTTCATAGGTGTACTTTCTTCAGCGATAGCGTCGAGATAATCCTGATAAGTCTGGTCTGTGCCTGCAGTCAGTTTCTTCGCAGTGCTGACCCAGTCTTCTGTCAGAATCAAACCAGGATTAATCGTATTCACACGAATATTGTCCTTGATCACCTCGTTGGCCAGGCATTTGGAGAACATCACCAAAGCTGCTTTTGTGGTGTTGTAAATCGGCTCGTAATAAAGGGGCTGTTTGGCACAAATGGAAGCTGTGTTTAGAATGACTCCGCCCTGCCTCTCCCGCATCAGCGGGACTAACAGGCGAGAAAACCGAACCGCAGCCATCACGTGCAGATTCCAGTAATGATCCCACTTTTCATCCGGTGCATCCATAATCGTTTCGTTGGTTCCGGCCCCGGCATTGTTGATCAGGATATCCACCCCGGAGGTGTGCTGCTTGATCACCTCCACCGCATGTTCAATGTCCTCCATTCTCGTTACGTCCGCCGACACCCCAATGACCTGCACATCATAGGCTGACTTCAGCTTATCGACGGATTGCTTCAGCCTTGCTTCGTCCCGGGCGATCAGGCAAAGGTCCACACCTTCTTTGGCTAATCCCTCAGCCACTGCGAAGCCTATGCCCTTGCTGCCCCCTGTAATTACGGCAAACTTGCCCTTGAGATTTAGGTCCATTTCTTTTCCTCCATAAAGATGATCTCGTTAGATTATAGTCAACGGCCAACCAGCTTCCTTTTCTGAGGACCCTCAGCTGCTAACATTGTTGAAGGTTGAAATGCTTGAGACATTTTCTACCACCAGGCGCAATACCAGGAGGCCAGTGCCTAGGAAGGCAGGTTCAATCTCCAGCTGGGAGACCTCAATCTTGGTATTGGCATACACTTCAGGCAAAGCCCGTTCCTTTACTGCATTTTTGACTGCTGAAAACCAAATGTCCCCCGCCCTGGTCATCTCATCGCCAACGATAATTTTCTCGGGATTATATGTGGTCAAAAGGTTTGCCAGTCCAATCCCCAGAAAGTTCCCGGCCTTGGTCAAGAGCTGCCGTGCATGTTCACAGCCTGCCTGGGCAAGCTGAGCTAACTTGTCAATTGTCATCTGCTCAGACCAGCCGCTTGGCCTTTCTGCTTCCCAGATCTGCCTGGCTTCTTTTAGAACAGCTGTACTGGAAGAATACAGTTCCAGGCAGCCGCGGTTGCCGCACTCGCATTTTTCACCATCGTATTTTATCGTGGTATGGCCAATTTCACCGGCAATGTTCTGTGAGCCGGTGTGAACATAGCCGTTGGTGTAGACTCCGGCACCAACTCCCCTGTCAGCTACTACATAAATGAGCTGGTCGCAGTCTTTGCCGCCGCCAAACCACTTTTCAGCCAATACGCTGACATTAGCATCGTGTTCGAGAATGGTCCTCAGGCCGAAATTTTCTTCACAAAACTTCTTGACCGAAAAACCCTGCCATTCCGGATAGTCTGTAATGAGCACCAGCCGTCCGTCATAGGGGAATAAAGGCCCCGGTGCACTTACCCCAATGCCGTAAACCGGTGCGTTAATGCGCTCGGCTTCTTTTAAGGTTGCACCAATCAGCTCACTGAGCAGCTGCGTAGTCTCGGTCAACTGCTTTGTTTCAATTTCCCGATGTATGGAATAAAGAATTTCTCCGCTGAAATTAAACAGTCCGCAGGTAAGATAGTTACGTGCCAATCTAACGCCTACGGCATAGACAGAGTCTCCGTTGAGCCGCAGGCTGATCGCCCGGCGTCCTTTCCTTCGAGAAATGAAAGCTTCTTCAACCACCAGCCCTTTATCAAGAAGAAATCCTACCAGCTTCGATATGCCTGAGGCACTTAGCCCTGTGGCTTCTGCCATATCCTGCCTAGTCATACAAGATTTTGCGTATAGCAGCTCCAGCAGCAGCCTCAGATTGCTATCCTGAAGATTAATGACGTTGTTCCCTTTTTTCCTGCGCACCACTGAACCTCTTTTCTACTCTCAACACAGCTTTTGCTGACAGCGGATTGCACGCCCTGCATCTATTCACTCCATGCATTATTTCACGCTGTGCATTATATTTCTACAACATTTTTGATCTTCCTGCAATAATTCTCATTTACTTCAAATTTTTTATATGCAAACTGTGATAATGAGCACAATCTTTTACGATATACTATAAGAAAAGACCTGTTGGTGAATGACCGATTGTCTCGTTTTCGTGTTCTAGCTG
>JAAYSR010000033.1 GCA_012518325.1 Bacillota bacterium | reverse complement strand
GTTCCCACCGTTTCACCTTCCGGCGGCATCATCAGCGCCCAAATCAGAGCTATGGCAAGTAAACCTGCTAGACCCCAAGGCAGATATCTCACTGGTCTGTCACCACCTTACTGGCATTAGTATCACCGATTTGCTTCTCCGCTAGCCAGGGCGGGTCCCATTTTTGCAATTCGCTCTTCCAAATCCTGAAGCAGTGCCAGTTGGTACTGGGCGAACTCCTCCTCCATGGCACGTTCTATTTCAGCCCTGAGCTGGATCACAGCTTGGCGGCTGCGCTCTTCATGTTTTGCCTGGAGCTCATGGAGTTCCGCCTGGTACTCCGCGTCCAGCTCAACCCGGACTGTCTGCCTTTCCTCCTCCAGTTCTGCGATCCGTGCCAAACGAGCTTCCTGCTGCCCTTCGTCCAAGCTTACAAGCATGAGCTGCAGCTGCTGCCGCAAGATCTCCTGGGAGATACCTTCAGTTAGGACCTGGTACTTTGCTTCTAGGCTGGTCCTCAGCTTTTTTGCCTCATTGTGCAGCTGCTGGGCTTGGGCTCTTAAGAGCTCCCCTTGTTTCTGCTGAAAAGTATCTTCCCCCGCCTGCTGCAGGTAGGCCCTATACTCCTCCAGTTCTTCCTCTTGCTCTTTCAGCAGAGCTTCAATGGCTTGAGAATCATCCACAACGCCTCGGGCGATGCTTTGGCTGCCCTGCGGCGCAGACCCTGCTAACAAGATTATCGCGACACTGAGTAACAGGCCGAGGATCGCTTTATATCTGACATACACTTGTCTTCATCCTCTTTCTTATGTTTGTCCTGCTACAGCCATTATAGCAATGGCAGCCGGACAGCCACAAACGTAAAAAAAACCAGCAGGTGCACTGTTTTCCAGTGCCCTGCCGGCTCTACGTTCCTGCTTAGAACATTTGGCCAATGCCAAAGTAGAATTGACCTTTACGCTGGTTCTCCTCGTTCTTGCCCCAGCCGTAGTCCAGTCGCAACAGTCCAAGGGGTGTATCCAGGCGCACACCAAGGCCGTAACTGTTGGCCAGCTCGCTCAGATTCATGCTTTCGCCGCTGTCCCAAGTTGTGCCCCAGTCGGTAAAGATTACGCCTGTGACCTTGTCTACGATTGGGAATCTAAGCTCAGCATTCATCACCAGCATATGATCGCCTTCCAGGGAGCCCTTCTTGGAATCTTCGGAGCGATACCCGCCGTAGGCATAGCCTCTCAGAGTATCTGCGCCGCCGATTCTAAAGGCTTCTTCCCCCAATGCCCCCAGGTCTCCGCCTAGAAGCCTGCCGCCCAGACCCCGAAGAGCCACCACCCAGCCGCCGTCCTTGATTTCGAAGTAGCGGCTGTGCTCGAGACGGAGTTTGGCATACTGCATGTCACCGCCGAAGAGTTTAGTGCCAAGTTCGAGATAAGCATCATTCTTGTACCCTGTTGACGGATTAAAGGGATGATCAGTTGTGTTCGTGTTTACACCAAAGCCGATGGTGCGGTTTTTATAACCTTTGTAGTCGTCTGCATCCTTGATTGGTTCCGATGGCAGATCGTAGGAGTTGTTCTCAAGCTTAAAGGTGAGCCTGCCCCGGGTGAACTCGGTAAAGGGACGCCCTAGGGTAAGGTTGCCGCCGTTTGTAATGCGGCTCACTTCTACTGGCTCTTCGGTAGCCTCATCCACTGCACTGACTGGCTTGCGATGGCGGTAGAGATTAATGCCGAGGGAAGTGCCTGATTTATCAATATAGGGTTCATAAAAGCCAAGTTCATACTCCTGCAGCCTGCGGCCGAAGCGTGCGGTGGCATTCACCCTCTGACCCCTGCCGAG
>JAAYSR010000210.1 GCA_012518325.1 Bacillota bacterium | reverse complement strand
TGAATCTGACCACAAGATTACCCCCTGGTAGTACTGACTGGATAGATTTATTTATTATAGCACGGGACGGGTGGAAATCAAAGGACAACACAGACAGCCGGCGGCAGGGAACAGGGAAGAAAGGGAAGGCACAGGGGATAATTTGCTCAAATCGACCTTGACTTTGAGCTGAGGCCTTTGTATAATAGACAATGTCACGGCGGCGTAGCTCAGTTGGTCAGAGCATACGGTTCATACCCGTAGTGTCGCTGGTTCAAATCCAGCCGCCGCTACCAAGAAAACCAACAAAACCCTACAAATTATGTAGGGTTTTTTAGTTTCCTTCGAAAAACAGTGAGAAAAAATTCCTCAATGTCACAGGCTTCGACAGTCGATCTCCACCTGCCCCTGCTATGGTGAAAGGGTGGTGGAAGGAGATGATTGTGTGGCGAAAATACTGTCGTTTCCTGTATCATCAGATAGGAGCAGAGCAGGGCTGTACCAGATGTTTGCCGGCTGGGTCAACTCGCCCCTTGCCTGGGGGGTTATTGGGTTTTTGGCGGCTCGGGCGGCCATCTTTGGTGAGATTTGGCCCTTTGGCCTGGCCTATGTTGCTGCCGTAAGGAGGCTGAGGCCCAGGCAGCTGCACCTTCCGCTCCTAGGGGCAGCTCTGGGCATAACCAGCGTCCTTGGCTTCTGGCTGGCCCTGCCCTATTATGGTGCACTGGCTCTAATCGCGCTGGCTCCTGGCGCGGGCAAAAGACTCGGCATGATCTATCTTGCCGGCAGCGTGTTAACTGTTAAAGTGTTCCTGCACTATCTTCTGCAGCCTGTTCCCATGGTCTTTATTGTCGCCGTCACCGAATGCGTTTTCGCGGTGTTCGTTTACAGAATGTTCTACCCTGCCCTTGAACGATATTTTGAGCGGCAGCTGGGCTGGGCAGAGATTTATGCCTTCTTGCTCGCATTGACATTGATTGTCTCCCTTAACTGGAGCTGGGGAGGTCTTTCGCCTCGCCTGTTCCTCATTGTGATCTTGATCTCACTAGGCGCGAGAATGGGGGGCCTCAGCATATCCTGCGTTCTCGGTCCTGCCCTCGGGCTCTTGGCCCTCCTGTTGGGGGAGCCGGTGGAGATTGTGCTGTTTATTGTCATTGCCAGTCTGCTGACTGGCTTTTTGCATAAGTACAGCTGGGGTTACTATGTAGGGCCCTTTCTGGCTTTGATCTTCTCTGCTTCTGCTCCGGCGGATGTGGAAACCCTTTCCTGGCTCATGGTTATCCTGGCAGCTGTCTGGGCGGCAAAGCGCGTGCCGCAAGAGCGCCTCAGCCTGCTGGCACGCATCGTGCCAGGGACAGAGCCCTTCCAGAAGCAGAACAGGGGCTATGATGAGCACCTGAAGAAGGTTTTTGACCAAAAAATCGACGGCTATCTCACCGTTTTTGAGGAGCTGGAGAACAATCTGCTTGATAACGAAAATCCCCTGTTTCATAAGCAAGTGCACAGCATGGCCGAGCTCCTGAAGAACATGAAAGCCTCCTTCGCCCCCCAGGCTGCTTTCACGAAAGAGCTGGAGGAAGTAATACTTCGCCAGTTCTCCCAAGTTGATTTTTCCCACATCACTGTGCTGCCTACCCTGGACGGCTATGAGATCTATGGGGCCAGGAGGGAACCTTGTTCTGAAAAGGGTTTGTGCCGGGAGATCGCAGGTTTTGCCAGCGGGACGATTGATTCGCAGCGCTACGGCGTGACAAGCAGCTGCCGTGAAAACCAGGTCTGCGGTTTCAGAATATCTCCCTGCCCGAATTTCAAGGTAGAGATCGGCAAGGCCAAAGTGGCCAGCGGAGAAGTGTCGGGCGACAACCAAGTAACCTTTGAGATCGCCTCCAGCAAGGTGGCCATAGTGCTGAGCGACGGCATGGGGGTGGGCCTGAAGGCCCATACGGAAAGCAATGTTACTTTGCGCCTCCTAGAGCGCATGATCAAGGCCGGGTATGACTTAACCGCTGCAGTGTCTCTGATCAACCGCCTGCTGATGCTGCGCAACAAGGACGATATGTTTGTAACAATTGACCTGGTTGTGGTTGATCTTTTCTCAGGACAGCTGGAATTTGTCAAGATCGGCGCAGCTCCGAGCTTCATTAAGCGAGGGCGTGAAGTGGAGATTATCTACAATCACGCACTTCCAGTAGGTGTGTTGTCACAGGTAGATGTTGAATCAGATAGGAGAATGCTCAAAGAAGGCGAAGTGTTAGTTATGACCACCGACGGCGTCTTGGATGCCCAGCGCAACGTTGCCAGGAAGGATGAGTGGATGTGCTGGAACTTGCGGAGGATCCAAGAGTCCGATGATATGTCGGTTATGGCAGAGACAATTCTCCACGAGTGCATCGAGTTGGCGGGGGGCCGCATCGATGATGATATGATGGTGGTGGTGGCACGGCTTGTGCCTGCCGAATCGGAGGAACTGCCAAGCTATAGGAGGGTGCAATCAGGTGCCTTGTGACTTGTTTCCCGTGTTTAAGAAAAATCTTGAGGCCCTGTCTGTAACAACTCAGGACAGAATTTTGGCTGCAGTGAGCGGCGGGCCCGACTCCATGGCCCTGCTTCATCTTCTTTGGCGCTTTAACGCCAGGAAGATCGGCGTCTTTCACTTGAATCACGGTTTTCGGGAGAATGCGTCCCGGGATGCCCAGTTTGTACAGGAGTATGCGGAAAAACTGAACATACCGGCACAGATTGAAACCTATGATATCATGGGTTTCTTGTCGTCAAGCGGCGAGTCAAAGCAGCAGGGAGCCAGAAAAATCCGTTATCAGCTGCTGAGAAACTTTGCAGAAGCCAATGGCTATCATTGCATTGCCCTGGGTCACCACGGAGACGATCAGGCTGAAACTGTGCTGATGCGCATCCTAAGGGGAACTGGTCTGCACGGCCTGGCGGGGATTCCGCCCCGGAGGGGCCCTTTCGTCAGACCGCTCCTGAATGTGTATAAAGAGGATATTATGCAGTACTGCCATGACTTTGAGGTTCCCTACGTGATGGATGAAAGCAATTTTGAGCCCATTTACCTGCGCAACAAGATCCGCCAGGAACTATTGCCCCTCCTGGCTGAACAGTACAATCCCGAGATTATGGCCCAGTTAGTACAGCTTGCCGACTTGGCCCGGGAGGATGAACTGGAGCTGAAGGCCAGGGCTGAACAGATTGCCCGGCAGCATGTCCAATGGAGGCAGGGGCAGGTGCTGTTTCCCCGACGGGTTTTTGCCGAGCTGTCAGTTGCCATGCAGCGGCGGGTGCTGAGACTATTATTGCAGGCCTACAAGGGCAACCTGCTGCAGATTAGTTACAGCCATATTGAAACCTGGCGCCTGATGCTGCTGGAGAACTCCAGTTTTCGCCTCTCCCTGCCCCGGGTTTGGGTTTCAGCCAACGCGAAACATATCTTTGTAGGCGATTTTCTGACGAGGGAATGGGCGCCTGCAGAACTTCAAGCGCCTGGGAAAGTCAGGGCCGGTTACTTCACGATCACGGCAGAAGTCATGTCCAAGGAAGACCTGACTCCAAGGGGCGCCGATTGCGAGGATTTTGATCTGGACAAACTGGCATTGCCCGTACAAGTGCGGCCGCGTAAAGCCGGGGATCGCATGCTGCCCTTCGGGGGAGCGGGCTCCAAGAAGGTGAAAGACCTGTTTATCGATGTGCAGATTCCCGTTGAACAGAGGGACAGCTGGCCTTTGATCTGTGACCGGAAAGACATTTTGTGGATTCCCAAGGTACGCCGCAGTGCCAAGGCGGCGGTTACAGAATCCACTGTTCGGGTGCTCCGCCTGGGGTTGGAATAATGGTTTCAAAGCATTGTCACTCCCAAACCCTTGTGTTATAATTGATTGACGTATCGTTCCATGATTGTGCTCTTGGCTCCGGAAAGGGAGGGCAAAATTTGAATAAACTTTTACGTGGAATCAGCCTGTATTTGCTGATCGCCATTATTGCAGTGTCAATTGTCAGTAATCTTTACTCCCCGGCTGCTCCTGCCAAGGAGCTTTACTACTCGGAGCTGCTGCGTTTTATCGAAGACGATAAAGTAGCCTCGGTAAAGCTTGTCGGGGATCAGCATGTAGAAGGGCGGCTCAAAGACGGGACCAATTTTACAGCACTGGTGCCCATGGGCAAGATGGCAGATATTGCTGACCGGCTGGAAACCAGAAATGTTCAGCTGGAAGCGGAACTGCCGCCCCAGGCTCCTTGGTGGATGGCCCTGCTGCCCAATATTGTTTTCATCGTTGTGCTGGCTTTGTTCTGGCTGTTTATTATGAATCAGATGCAGGGCGGCAACAACCGCGCCATGTCTTTCGGCAAAAGCAGAGCCCGTTTGCATCATGAGGACAAGCGCAGGATTACCTTCGAGCATGTCGCAGGTGTCGACGAGGCAAAGCAAGAGCTGGTAGAAATCGTAGATTTCCTGAAGCATCCGAAGAAGTACAACGAAGTGGGAGCAAAAATCCCCAAGGGAGTCCTGCTGATTGGACCTCCAGGTACGGGTAAGACGTTGCTGGCCCGGGCAGTTGCGGGAGAAGCGGGCGTACCGTTTTTCAGCATCAGTGGCTCGGAATTTGTGGAAATGTTTGTGGGGGTCGGTGCCTCCAGGGTTCGGGATCTCTTTGAGAATGCCAAGAAGAATGCACCGTGCCTCATCTTCATCGACGAGCTTGATGCTGTTGGCCGTCAACGCGGAGCAGGCCTCGGCGGCGGGCATGATGAGCGTGAGCAGACCCTCAACCAGCTGCTAGTTGAAATGGACGGCTTTGAGACTAACTCTGGCATCATCGTAATGGCTGCTACAAACAGGGCGGACGTTCTGGACCCGGCTCTGCTCAGACCGGGCAGGTTTGACCGCAAAGTGATAGTAGATCGGCCTGATCTGCAGGGACGTGTTGAAATCCTGAAGATTCACGCCCGCGGCAAGCCGCTGCAGCCTGATGTAGATTTGAAGGTTATTGCCAGGAGAACTCCGGGCTTTTCCGGTGCAGATCTGGAGAATGTGCTGAACGAAGCAGCCATCTTAGCTGCCAGAGCCAGCCGCAGAATTATTACCATGAGTGACATTGAAGAAGCTATTGACAGGGTGCTGATGGGGCCCGAGAAAAAGAGCCGCAAGCTCCATGAGATTGATCGCAAGGTATTTGCCTATCATGAGGCAGGCCATGCAGTGGTAGCCCACTTCTCCGAGCACGGGGATCCAGTCCACAAGGTAACGATTGTGGGCAGGGGAATGGCCGGCGGTTTCACCATGATGCTGCCTGAAGAAGAGCGCTTTGTGTCCAGCCGATCCAAGCTCTTGGATGAACTGGTCAATCTCCTGGGCGGCAGGGCCGCTGAAGAACTGGCCCTCAACGAGATCAGCACCGGAGCTTCCAACGACCTCGAGCGTGTGACCCGCATTGCTCGCAAAATGGTAATGGAATGGGGCATGAGCGCCAGGCTCGGTCCTCTAACCTTTGGTAGGCCCAATGGTGAAGATCTGGTTTTCCTAGGCCGTGATATCTCCAGGGAACGCAATTACAGCGAAGGCGTCGCCGAGATCATTGATGAAGAAGTGCACAAGATCGTTGAATCAAGCTATGAAGCAGCCAAGGAGATCTTGACGAAGTATCGGGATAAACTTGATGCTGTAGCAGAGGCGCTCTTAGAACGGGAGACCCTGAACAGGGAAGAGTTCCTGGCTTTGATGGGGGAAGAGCTTTCAGATCTAGATAAGCCGGAAGTGCCAGAACATGAGATTATCAAACAAGAAGGCGAGACCAAGAGCGAGGTTAGTGAAGAAGTAATCAGGGGTCGCAGTGAGAAGTTAACACCTAGACCTGAGACCTCGATATAAACTTCAACAAAAAAGCAACCCTTCAGCGTGAAGGGTTGCTTTCGCATATGGGCACTATCTTAGATGGGCCGGCATATCACCCAGTATAATGGGGATAATCATCACTTCGCCCTGACGCATGATGGTAACCATAATCTCGTCGCCTGGATTATACTTTCTGATTTCTTCTGCCACATCGTCTGTGGAGAAAATGTCCCTGCCTTCAATGCGTCTGATTACGTCCCATGGTTTTAGACCGGCTTCCGCTGCCGGGGAGCCTTCTACCACATCAACGATCAGGACCCCTTTATTATCAGGTATGCGCAGCTGGCTTGCGAGCTGTTCGTTCATGGTTTGCTGGTAGACCCCCATCCAGGGTACACTGACGCCGCCGGTGGTAATCAGTTCATCCAGCACTTCCTTGGCTACATTGATGGGGATCGCAAAGCCGATGCCCTGGGCCTGTGAGTGGACGGCGGTGTTAATGCCGATGACCTCACCTTTCATGTTGAGCAAAGGCCCGCCGGAGTTGCCGCTGTTAATAGCTGCGTCTGTCTGCATCAGGTTCTTGTAGGTGTTGGGCCTGCCGGTTTCCTGGCTCATGATGGAGATTTCCCTGCCCTTGGCGCTTAGCACGCCAACAGTTACGGTGTGGTGCAGTGCCTCCCCGTAGGGGTTGCCGATGGCAATCGTCCATTCGCCGATCCTGGTTTCATCAGAATCGCCTAGGGGCACTGTGGGGAAGACGTGATTATCCGGGTTAATGATGCGCAAAACTGCAAGGTCCAGGGCATAGTCAGAACCGATGATTTCTGCTTCGTACTCTTTATCAAGACCCGGTACGTCCAGGACGACCTTGATGGTCTGATTCTCGCCTTTATTGCCCACTACGTGCTGGTTGGTGAGGATGATCCCAGATTCATCAATGATAAATCCGGATCCGGCACTTCTGGGCGTGACCGGCTGGCGGCTGGTGAAAGGATCCAGGAACCAGGAATCGAAGAAGAAGTTGAAAAACGGATCCGTGAACCTTTGGCTGGGAACCTGCCGTTCCACTTCAGGCCATACCACAGATAGGAAAACCGTAGCCGGACTGGCCATCTCAGCGATGTCAGCGATGGCATAGGGGTTGTCAACTATGATTGGAGCCGCACTGACAGCAGCCACATTTTCCGCTGCAGGCTGCGGAGCCTCTTCGGCTACCATAATAGTTGATGATGAAAGGTGGCCTATTACGCTGCTGAATGCTAACAATACGCCGACAAGAAGAACTACAGTGACAATACGCCTTTTGTTAAGCATAATAATCCTCCTCTATTTATTTGATTGTGTTTTCTAAATACTTAAATTATAACTTATCCAGCTGAATATATGCAAGGGAGTGGGCCCATGATCCAGCCTGTCAAGTCTATCCAGTGGGGGGAAAAAAGAGCCAAGGCAATTGAAATATTTCCCAAGCTGGACTCCACTAATCAGTTCGCAAGAAGTTTTATTAAAAGTGGGGGTAGATCCGGCACCGTGATCTGGGCCCTGAATCAAACAGACGGCAGGGGCCGCAGGGGCCGCAAGTGGGATGCCGATGAATCATCCCTCACCTTCAGTTTAGTCTGGCAGTGTCCAAAAAGCAAGTTCATGCCGAAGCTGACCCTTGCCGTGGGCTTGGGACTGGTGGAAGCTTTGGTTCCTTTTGTGCCGGATTTGAAACTGAAGTGGCCCAATGATCTTTGGATCGGGGAGAAAAAACTCGGGGGGATTCTGACAGAGACCGTTCATTGCCGGGGAGAACTGTGGATCATCTTGGGGATAGG
>JAAYSR010000209.1 GCA_012518325.1 Bacillota bacterium | reverse complement strand
GGGGTCTGCGCAGAAGCAGGGACATTTCCCGATAGGCTGTTGCATGCTTGGAAAGGTCATCGTAGACAATGAGCACATCCTTGCCTGCATACATAAACTCTTCTGCCATCGCCACCCCTGCATAGGGTGCAATGTAAAGGAGCGGGGAAGGCTCACTGGCGGTAGCGGAAACCACAATGGTGTAATCCAAAGCTCCGTGCTTTGTCAGGGTCTCAACTACGCCTGCCACGGTGGATGCCTTTTGGCCGATGGCTACATAGATGCAAATGACATCCTGATCCTTTTGATTTAAGATGGTATCAACTGCAATGGCTGTCTTGCCTGTCTGTCGATCGCCAATGATCAGCTCCCTCTGGCCTCGTCCAATCGGGACCAGAGAGTCAATTGACTTAATACCTGTCTGGAGCGGCTCGTGGACGCTGACTCTGTCGACAACTCCAGGGGCTTGGGCTTCGATTGGCCTGCTCTTCTCGGACTTGATGGGCCCTTTGCCGTCAATAGGCTGCCCCAGGGGATTTACGACCCGGCCGATCAACGCTTCACCGACGGGTACCTGCACGACGTTGCCTGTACGTTTTACGGGATCGCCTTCTTTGATATGTTCATAAGGCCCTAGGATAACAACACCGATATTGTCCTGCTCCAGGTTCAGTACCATACCAAAGACGCCGCCTGGAAACTCCAGGAGTTCTCCGGCCAGCGCCCTGTCAAGTCCATAAACACGGGCAATTCCGTCGCCCACCATAAGGACGGAACCGAGGTCTTCTACCTCGAGCTGGGACTCAAATGCTTCAATTTGCCGCCTTAGGACAGCTACAATCTCATCTGGCCTCATTGCCATTGCGATACCCCCAATTGCTTGTATTTCTCTTGTAGTATTTTGCAGATTGTCTTGGCTGCCTGCCCGTGTCCATATGGGTTAGGAGCACTTGACATCCTCTTATAAAGCTCGGGATTGGTCAGCAGTTCCTGGACCGCATCCACAATATCCCGCTTTCTCGAACCGACAAGTTTCACTGTGCCCGCCTCAAGAGCCTCCGGCCGTTCAGTTACTTCACGCATTACCAAGACTGGTTTATGTAAGGCTGGAGCCTCTTCCTGCAGCCCGCCTGAATCTGTCAGAACCAGCGTGCACCTGGCTAGAAGATTGGCGAACTCGAGATAGTCCGGCGCAGCAAGTAAGACTATATTCGGACTGTTCCCCAAAATACCTTTCATCACTCGCTGTATGTTGGGATTGCGGTGCATAGCCACCACAATCTGAAGCTGCTTCTCTTCGCCGAAAAACTTCCCGGCGCTGATCTCCAAAAGGGCCTCACAGATTTCCTTCAGAGGTTCACCCCAGTTTTCCCGGCGGTGAGCAGTAACCACCAGCACAGGCTGGTCAAAATCCAGATTCTGAAGTTCAGGGCTGGTAAACTGGTAATTATCATCCACAACCGAAAGCAGGGCATCAATTACCGTGTTGCCGGTAACAAAGATACGGCTTGCATCAACGCCTTCACGCCTAAGATTCAAGGCCGACTGTTCGGTAGGGGCAAAATACCAGGCAGCCAGAACGTCAACAAGCCTGCGGTTGGCTTCTTCCGGAAAGGGATTGTCTATTGACTGGGTGCGCAGCCCTGCCTCCACATGGCCGACTGGAATTTTCGCATAAAAACTGGCCAAAGCTGCTGCAAAGGCCGTACTGGTATCCCCATGGACTAAGACCAAGTCGGGGAGCCAACGTGCGAATACTTCCTCCATGCCTTTCAGCGTCCGCCGGGTGATGTCCCCGAGGGTCTGTCCATGGCTCATAATATTTAAATCATAGTCTGCGTCAAGCCCAAACAGCTCCAGTACCTGATCCAGCATTTCACGGTGCTGTCCAGTGCTGATAATCCGAACATCCCAGCCCTCAACAGCCCGGCAGGCCTTCACAACTGGAGCCATTTTGATGGCCTCGGGCCTGGTGCCAAACACCACCGCAAGTTTAAACATCCTTAGTGTCCTCCTTGCGCCAGCCTTGCCAGGGCTTGATCATGCCAACCCGCATCGAGCCGTACATGAAAAGGAGGCCTAGGGCAAGTGCCACAATCCAGGCTGTTCTGGTCATATGGGCAGTCAGCACTGCCATTGCAGCGGAAAACCCGGTGATCAGATAAGCAACATAGACCACCTGCCGCTGGGTAAAGCCTAAATCGAGGAGTCTGTGATGAAAATGGGATCGGTCCGCCTGATAGATGGGCACTCCCTTCTGCACGCGCCTGACCACCGCACAGACCAGATCAGTTACAGGGACAACCAGAATCAGGATAGGCACTGAAATACCAATGGTAGCAGCTCCCTTCAGCGCACCTTCTGTGGACACAGCGGCCAACAGGAAGCCCAGCAGCATCGCACCGCCGTCACCCAAGTACACCCGTGCCGGGTTGAAATTGTACGGCAAAAAGCCAAGGGAAACCCCAACCACGATAATGGCCAGCAGTGCCGCATCATAGCGGCCCAAAATAATTGCCAGGGTAGTTAAAGCTACTGCACTGATCATGGTGATACCAGTAGTCAAACCATCGATGCCGTCGATAAAATTCATAATGTTTATCAGTGTCAGCACCCAGAGCATAGTGAGGGGAATCGAGAGTCTGCCGAGATAGAGCATCTCTCCAAAGGGATTGCTCATAAACTCGATCCGCGGTCCCCAAAGGACATAAATCAATACTGCAGCTATCTGCCCGGCAAACTTCAGACCCGCCGACAGCTCAAAACGATCGTCAAACAGCCCTAAGAGCATGATTAGAAACGCAGACAGTATTGTCACACCAAAATGGGGAATATCTGCTGCAGCCGAGGCAGCCAACAGACCTGCAAAAATCGCCAGACCGCCGCCTGTAGGCATGGGCACCTTGTTAATCCTCCGTGGATTCGGCACGTCAACCAAGCCCATTTTTAGAGCAAAGCGCCGGGCTAATGGCGTTAAGCCTGCCGTAACAGTTGCTGCAATGGCAAATACTATAAAGAACTGGACAATATTCATGGCTGCTCCTCTCCATGGTTCCAGATTACCATCTCAATTCCTGCCTCATTCATCAGCTCTACAGCAAGTCCATCGGGATAATTGCCTTGAAAGACTACCCTTTCCACACCGGCATTGATCAGCATTTTCGCACATAGGATACAGGGCTGGTGCGTGCAGTACAGAGTTGAACCCGCGGTGGACACACCGTGGAGCGCTGCCTGGATAATGGCATTTTGCTCGGCATGGGTGCCCCGGCACATCTCATGCCGCTCCCCCGACGGAATGCCCAGCTTTTCCCGCAGGCAGCCTGCTTCCATGCAATGGGTTATGCCCCGGGGGGCACCGTTGTAGCCGGTGGCAATGATATGCTTGTCACGAACCAGTACAGCGCCTACCTGCCTGCGAAGGCAGGTGGAGCGGCTGCTCACCAGTTCAGCTATTTCCATAAAATACCTTTCCCAAGAGGGGCGGGTCATCAAATCACCTACTTTGTTCCAAAGAGGCGATCCCCCGCATCGCCAAGGCCTGGGATAATGTAACCGACGGAGTTCAGCTTCTCATCTATTGCCGCCGTAAAGATATCCACGTCAGGATGTTCTTTCTGCATCAGTGCAATTCCTTCCGGTGCAGCAAGGAGGCACATCAGTTTGATGGAAGTAACGCCCCGCTGTTTCAAATAAGTGATGGCTGCAGCCGCAGAACCGCCTGTGGCCAGCATCGGGTCTAAAACAATGATCTGCCGTTCCTGGACATCAGTGGGCAGTTTGCAGTAGTATTCCACTGGCAAGAGAGTTTCGGGATCCCGGTAAAGACCGATATGGCCCACCTTGGCGGTGGGAATCAGCCTTAGCACACCATTGACCATACCAAGCCCTGCCCGCAGAATCGGTACCACCCCGATTTTCCTGCCCGCTATGACGCGACCGGTCATCTTACACATTGGAGTTTCCACTTCACATTCCTCTAATGGCAGATCTCTGGTCACTTCATAGGCCAGCAACACAGAGACTTCCTCTACTAAATCCCGGAAATCCTTCGGCCCGGTTTCTTGATCTCGAATCATAGTTAACTTGTGCTGCACCAACGGGTGGGAAACTACGTGCACCGTGCTCAACTCATCATCTCCTCATTTACGTTGCTCTAACTACAGTTGCTCAATTTTGTCGATACGTCTCTGATGCCGTCCTCCGGAAAAGCTCTCCGCGAGATAGGCATCAACAATGTCAAGCATCAGCCCAAGGCCAGTCACCCTGGCACCAAGGCAAAGAATGTTGCTGTCATTGTGGTTTCTCGTCATGCGGGCAGAGTAGGTGTCGCCGCAGAGGGACGCCCTAATGCCCGGAACTTTATTTGCCGCGATGGACATACCCACTCCGGTGCCGCAGATCAGGATGCCCAGATCAAACTGGCCGCCAGCCACTGCTTTGGCGACTTCGTGGGCAATATCGGGATAGTCGCAGGATTCCTCAGAATGGGTTCCAAAATCCTTCAGTTCAAATCCCTTCTCCTGCAGATGCTCGAATATTGCCTTTTTTGCTGCAAACCCTCCGTGGTCCGCGCCGATTGCGATTTTCACATTACCGCCTCCTCAAGAAGATACTCTACTATAACTTGTACTGCTAAGTCAATTTCTGCACGGGACTGGCGATACACATCCAGCGACAATCCAAAGGGATCGCTTATCTCATAGTCCTTCTCTACAGAATCATCAGGATCCTTCTGCCCGTCAGCTGTTTCCGCAAACTCTTTGAGGAGGAAAATCCTGTCGGAAAGCTCTGGAGCCATACTTAGGAGCTGCTTCTTATGCCCCGAAGTCATGGCCAGGATCAAGTCATATTGTTCCAGAAGGTAGAGCTCCGCTTTGCGTGAGCGATGCTGCGACCCGTCAATGCCGACTTCCTCCAGTGCCCGCAGAGCATTTTCCGTTGCTGTATCGCCGGGAAAAGCAGCCAGGCCTGCAGAAGCAACTTCGATATCAAGTCCCCGCTCCTGCGCGTGACGGCGCAAGAGGTATTCTGCCATAAAGCTTCGGCAGGTGTTGCCGGTACAGACAAACAAGACTGACTTAGTCATAGCTCCTCCTTTTGCTTCAGGTCCTTATTTCTCGATTATTGGCCGCCTTGCGCAGACGGTTCATAATAGCCAGGCCCAGATTATCCTCTGAAACGCCTTCGATGAATAACGCTTTGAGCCCAAGCACATCTGCTTTTCTCAGTAAGTGATAAAGGCTGTGGGCTAACGCCTCCAGATCCCCTTCGGAACCCATGGGCAGGACACTCAGCCCCGGATAGAGGTGGGTCCTTTCATTCCAGGTCATCACCCCTACTCTTTCGCCCCTTTTAAGATAGGGTTCGCTAAGTTCAAGGATTTTTGGCGCAGCTGCACCTCCAGTGACCAAAAACACCAGAGCCTCTGGCGCATAATGCCTATACTTCATCCCAGGCGAGCGAGGTGTTTGGTCAGCTTTAGCCCCGCTGGCGGGTTCCCCATACTGAACGGGAACGACCGCCCGCAAGTCCTCCAGGGTTACCCCTCCCGGCCTTAACAGAAGAAACGGCTCTGCGGTGCAGTCCAGAACAGTTGACTCCACTCCCCATCCAGTCTCGCCGCCATCGAGGATGGCAGGAATTTTGCCCGTCAAATCTGCATAGACATGTTCCGCCCTGGTTGGACTGGGACGGCCCGAGATATTGGCACTAGGGGCAGCCAACGGAAATCCTGTGCTCCGCAGAAGCTCCAGCGCGGCTGGATGATCGGGCATTCTCACTGCTACAGTATCCAAACCGGCTGTGACTACATCTGGAACAAGGTCTTTCTTCTTAAGCACCAAAGTTAATGGTCCGGGCCAAAATTTCTCCATCAACAGGAGGGCTTCAGGAGGAATTTCTCTGACCAGCTCCTCCACCTGGTTTTGCGAACCTATGTGGACAATTAATGGATTATCCTGAGGCCGGCCTTTAGCCGCAAAAATTGCTTCTACCGCCCTGGGATCAAGGGCGTTGGCACCCAAACCGTAAACGGTTTCTGTAGGAAAAGCCACAACCTGACCCTGGCGCAGCAGCTCGGCAGCTTCCTGAATCTGATCCGGCTTCAAAAGACGCGTTCTGATCATGCCCACTGGAAGACCACCACCCGATCTTTGCCGCTGTAATCCCGGGCCGTTTCCAGCCAGGTGAAACCGGATTTTTCACCAATGGCACGTACATCAGGACCTTGGTCCCAGCCTATTTCTAACACGACAAAACCAGGTTGCTCCAACAAAGAAGCGGCCTGGCCGAGAATGCGGCGATAGAATTCAAGCCCGTCGGGACCTCCGTCTAAAGCGAGGGCAGGCTCGGTCTGAACTTCCGGGGAAAGCCTGGGGAGCTCGTCTCTTTTGATGTATGGAGGGTTAGAACAAATAACCCGATATGTACCGGTTACGTTTTCAAAGAGGTCACTTTGCAGAAAGACCACCTGACTATCTACCTCAAGGCGCTTGGCGTTTGCCTCCGCGACCTTGAGGGCCTCCTGGGAAACATCCACGGCAGTAATCCGAAAAAGAGGGTCCTGACAGGCAAGGGCCAGGGCAATCGCCCCGCTCCCTGTGCCGAGCTCCAGTATGTTGGCAGGCTGACCCGCTTCTAAAACCTCCAGGGTCTTGTCCACCACAAACTCCGTTTCCGGCCTTGGAATCAACACATCGGGGCTGACATGGATCGGCAGCGAATAAAACTCCCTCTGCCCAGTCAAATACGCCAGGGGGACCCTTTGGCCCCTGCGCCCTATATACTGGCGATACTCGTCCACCTCTCTGCTGCTCAAGGGTTTGTCGAAATTAAGATACAGATCTAAACGGTCCAGACCTAAGACATGGCCAAGCAGAAGCTCAGCGTCCAGGCGCGCTGAACTGCAGCCCTTACTCTCCAGGTAGCCTGCACTGAGACTGATTAGCTCTCCAATTGTATACTGCTTAGCCATGGTTAACGTCAACGGTCTCCTTCAATCTTTCCACTTGATCTGCCGTAATCAGCCCATCGATAATTTCGTCTAAATCACCGTCGATTACTAAATCGAGCTTGTATAAGGTAAGGTTGATGCGGTGATCAGTGACCCTGCCCTGGGGGAAGTTGTAGGTGCGGATTCGCTCGCTGCGGTCGCCGGTGCCCACCTGGCTGCGGCGAACAGCAGCCTGTTCCCTTTCAGCCTCTTCCTGCAGCTGATCATAAAGCCTGGCCCTGAGAATTTTCAGGGCTTTCTCCTTGTTTTTGTGCTGAGACTTCTCATCCTGGCAGGCTACTACCAGCCCGGTAGGCAGGTGCGTAACCCTGACAGCTGAGTCAGTGGTGTTTACGCTTTGGCCGCCAGGTCCGGAAGAGCGGTAAACGTCAATCTTGAGATCATTTGGATCAATATGCAGTTCAACCTCCTCGGCCTCCGGGAGCACTGCCACCGTCGCCGTTGAGGTGTGGATGCGGCCCCCTGCCTCAGTGGCAGGAATCCGCTGCACCCTGTGGACCCCGCTTTCAAACTTGAGACGGGAATAGGCGCCTTGGCCCTCAATCACAAAGATTACTTCCTTGAAGCCGCCAAGTTCGGTGGCGTTGCTGCTGAGCATATCCACCTTCCAGCGCTGATCCTCTGCATAGCGCGAATACATCCTGAACAGGGTGCCGGCAAACAGGGCAGCTTCTTCTCCGCCGGTTCCCGCCCTGATTTCCACAATTACGTTTTTGTCATCATTGGGATCCTTAGGCAGCAAGAGAACCTGAAGCTCTCCCTGGAGCTTCTCTTTGGCTTCACTCAGCCTCTCGATTTCTTCATTAAGCATGGCCGCGAAATCTTCATCCTGGGGTTCGTCAAGCATCAGCTCTGCATCTTCTAAATCCTGCAGCACCTGGCGGTACTCCCTGTATTTCCCCACTATTTCCCCCAAATCTGCATGGGCCTTGGCCAATTTGTTATAAGCCTGGGGATCATTGAAAATATCCGGATCACTCATCTCACGGGTTAATTCTTCATACTTTTCTTCTAAAGCCTGTAACTTATCTAGCATTATTGCCTCCTACTCCTTTAGGCATTGGAATCCGATGATGGGAGGGGAACCACTTTCTTCGTCTCCGGATGAATGGCGTCCTTGTCCACCACCGTCTTAAGGGCCTTAATGGCCACTTCAATCATGTGCTCATCAGGTTCAACGGTAGTAAGATTTTGCAGCAGCATGCCCGGTTTGGCCAGCAGCCTAAATACGGGATGACAATCCTTTTGTCCTGCTTTGCGGATCAGCTCATAGGAAAGACCCGCCACAAGCGGCATAATTGCCACATGAATCAAGATTCGCTGCAAGAACGGCGGCCGACCGAAAAACGAGAAGACAAAAACACTGGTAAACAGCACAATCAAGAGGAAGTTAGTGCCGCAGCGGGCATGGATCCTGCTGTGTTTGGCCACGTTTTCGACAGTGAGTTCCTCGCCGGCCTCATAACAGTTGATGGTCTTATGCTCTGCGCCGTGGTAGGCAAACACTCTTTTAATGTCTTCCATCCAGGCGATTGCCGCAATGTAAAGTACGAAGATGGATACTTTGATGACACCTTCCACCAAATTGACCACTATATTGGATGAAATGTAACTTTGGACAAAGCGGAGCAGAAAAGCAGGCAGGACAATAAAGAGTGCTACCGTCAGAACCAGGGCAAAGACCATGGTCAACACCAGTTCCTTGGTGGTCAGCTGCTCCTCTGCTTCCCCAAACTGACTGGCCGAGTAGTTTAGGCTCCTCAGCCCCATTATCAGACTCTCAATCAGGGCTGCCGAACCCCGCAGAATTGGCTTCTTCAGTATGGGAAAGCGGTCAGACCACGGTCTTAGGTTTTCTTCTAACACTGTTATAGATTGATCTGCCTTGCGTACCGCAACGGCCGCATGATACTGCCCGCGCATCATTACGCCTTCGATAACCGCTTGGCCTCCATAATTAAATTTGCCCATCTAACACGCGTCCTTTCATTAAGGAGATTAAATTCTGAACTTGACCTGCCGGCACAATTACCACCAGCTGATCAAGGGGCAAAAGCACGTCAGCGCCCTTGGGCGCAATGATCTCTTCCGGCGAACGGATGATGGAGAGCACCTGCACACCCAGATCCTTGCTTAAACCCACTTCTGCCAGGCTGTGATAGGCCAAAGCCGATTCTTCGCTCAGTTCGATCTGCAAGAGTACAGTGTCTTCCCCTAGGTGCAGCACGTCTCGAAACGAACGCATCCACAGCGGCTGCTCATAGGCGCTGCTCTTGACGGAACGATAGCCGCGGGGCAAAAAGAGGCGGGTAAAGCTGCCGATGACAATCCCCACCAGCCAGCCGATCAAAAGTGCCAGAAAGGTACTGTAGATCAAATTTCCTGCCGGTCCCGCCAAATCCTGGATCCAGTAATCAGTAAAGTAGTCCAGGCGCACCACCCGATCAAACATGTCTACGGCAGAAATCATGCCCACATAACTAGAAATGCTTCCCTTTATACTCGCAGAAAAACTGTAGGAAAGCCCCATGGCAAAAACCGCCCCCGCCAGGACCGGCAGACCCACCTTAGTCAGGCTGCCAAAGAGCACACCAAGGGCCAGACCTCCTGCCAGACTGAGCGCGGTTCCGCTGATGCGCGGCAAGAGCAGGAAGACCAGATCCCGCAGATGGCCGAAACGAACTGAGAATTTGGGCATGGCAACGATCATATCAAAGGCCAAAAAACCTACAAAAATCGACACAAAGGACGAGGTCAGGCCTGGAATGTCACGGACCAGGTAGTAGGCTACGCCGACCACGATGGACCGCATCACCATGATAAAGAAGACAACGCCCGATTTGCGTGCCATAGGCTACACCCCTACCTGCAAATCCGGTGATCCTGGCACCTCGTGGCAGCGGCTGCAGCGGGCTTCATAGTTCTCCGTTGCCCCGATGAGAATAATGGGATCATTGTAATTGGCCGGCTCGCCGTCAATCAGTCTCTGGGTTCGACTGGCAGCCCGGCCGCAGACCACACAAATGGCATTCAATTTTGTCACCTGTTCAGCTAAAGCCATGAGGA
The DNA here is from genome assembly GCA_012518325.1 of Bacillota bacterium. GTDB lineage: Bacteria > Bacillota > Limnochordia > Darwinibacteriales > Darwinibacteriaceae > UBA5420. The sequence goes on along the minus strand of JAAYSR010000209.1, from coordinate 1,944 downwards.
TGGGAACAGAGCCAAAGGGCTCACCCCTGAAGTCCTGATCCAGGCCTGCAGCAATAACCCTTTTCCCTGCTCTGACCAGCAGCTGGCAGACGGGAACAATGTCGGGACCGAAAAACTGAACTTCATCAATTGCCACTACATCTACATCATCATTCACTTGACCTAAGATCTCTTCCGGCTCACGAACCGGTATACAATCTATATGCAAGCCGTTGTGGGCGGCGACCCTTTCCCTCCCATAACGGTGATCCAGGGCTGGCTTAAAAACTATCACATTCTGCTTGGCAATGACCGCCCGCTTGACCCTTCTGATCAGCTCCTCGGATTTCCCCGAAAACATAGAACCAGCGATCACTTCGAGCCAGGAAGCTTCACTACTTGGCATGATCTCACCTCTATCACTTTATCGCAACAAGCTAGGTTTCTCTAAAGCTCAAGGGAAATCCTGCCTTTTCAATTCTCAAACACACGAAGCAGGTTCGCTGTCCTGCGGTCCACCTCAGCTGTGATTCTTACCCCTTCCGGCACAAACTCTTCGCCCAGAACGTGGGCGTTGTTCCGCAGCCAGCTGGCCTCACCCAGTTTGTCATAGGGAAAGAAATATTCCTTGACAGAGTAACCTGCAGCAAAAAAGCTGTCTACAGCATCTGCCAGTTTATCCAGCTGATACCCAGTCTTGGCAGAAATGGCCTGTTCCGGTTCGGGAACGTCGATTGGGTGCTCCACCAAATCTATCTTATTATACACTGAAATGACAGGCGCTGCGGCACCAATTTCTTTCAGCACTTCCTCCACTGCTTCCTTTTGCTCCAGAGACTGGGGATGGCTGGCGTCAATTACATGGAGAAGCAAATCGGCATAGACCACCTCTTCCAGGGTAGCTTGGAATGCCGCCACCAGAGTGTGGGGAAGCTTGCGGATGAAACCCACCGTATCACTAAGATAAACCCAGCGTCCGCTTTTGAGGTCCCAGCGCCTGATGGTGGGATCCAGCGTGGCGAAGAGCTGATCTGCCACGAACACGTCGGAACCCGTCAAAGCCTTCAACAAGGTGGACTTGCCTGCATTAGTGTACCCCACCAGGGCAACATGGGGGACAGCGGTATGAGTCCGCCCTTCTCTTTGCAAGCCCCTGGTCTGGCGTATCTTCTCCAGTTCCTTTTTCAGGTCTGAGATACGCTTTCTGATACGCCGGCGGTCAGTCTCCAGCTTGGTCTCACCCGGCCCCCTGGTGCCAATTCCTCCTCCCAGGCGGGACAGGGCTTTCCCCTTGCCCATCAGACGAGGGAGCAAGTAGTTTAGCTGGGCCAGCTCCACCTGGATTTTCCCTTCATTGCTGTGGGCCCTTTGGGCGAAAATGTCTAGTATTAGCTGGGTCCGGTCGATGACCGGAGCATCGATCAGGTCCGAAAGATTGCCCTGCTGGGCAGGTGTAAGCTCGTCGTCGAAGATCACCAGACTGTCTTCTTCCACTATGTCGCCAAGCTCAAGGGCTTTTCCGCTGCCAATAAACGTTCCCGGATCGGGATAGCTCCGTTTCTGGACGAAAGTTTCTACTACATGCAAACCTGCATCTTCAGCAAGTTCCTTAAGCTCAGCCAAGTTGTCTTCCACTTCCCAGTCTCGCTGGAAACTCTGCTGCAGCGCCACTAGATAAGCATTCTGTCTCTTGGTTTCCATTACCATGGTTCACCCCTTTTCTCGCAGGAATCTCAGGCCCGATCTGGAAATCAGATCCGGGGAGGAATAAATCATGCGTACAATTATGCATGTCGATATGGATGCCTTCTTTGCTGCCGTCGAGGTCCTTGATCATCCGGAATATGCAGGGAAGCCTTTGATCATTGGCGGCCGCAAGGATTCTCCAAGGGGCGTTGTCTCTACCGCCTCGTATGAGGCCCGCAGATTTGGAGTACGCAGTGCCATGCCGATCTCTAAAGCAGT
>JAAYSR010000208.1 GCA_012518325.1 Bacillota bacterium | reverse complement strand
TTGCGCAGCCAAGCCAAGGAAATACTCAGAAGCTGCGACCGCATTGTCCACGCCGGCGATATCGATAATCCCGCAATCCTTGCAGAACTTGACCAGATTGCCCCCACCACTTCAGTCAGAGGAAACATGGACAGCGGCCCCTGGGCCAATCACTTGAAAACCACAGAGCGAATCCAGGTGGGCAAATGGTCCATCCTCGCCGTCCACAACATCGCCCACCTGCCAAGCGTTCTGGAAGATGTCGATATCGTGATCTTCGGCCATTCCCACAAGTTCCTGCAGGAGCAGCGGAACGGGATACTCTACCTCAACCCCGGCAGTGCCGGCCCCAGAAGGTTCATCATCCCCATCAGCATGGCAGTCCTCACCCTGGGCGAGGAGGCCGTGGTTCAGCGCATCTTGCTGAACTCAAAAAAATGACCGAAATTCTGTCCAGGGCTTTGACTTGGGCGGGGCAGCGATAAATTTCAGTTCTTCCTTGGTAGTCGGGTGAGCAAAAGAAATGCGTTCCGCCCAGAGGGCTATTTGCTGTCTCTCGTTGGTTTTCGGTCCATAGCGTTTGTCGCCGACCAAGGGATGGCCGTGCTCAGCCATTTGCACCCGGATCTGATGGGAACGGCCGGTAACAAGCTTGATCCTGACTAGACTATGGAACCGGTTCATATCCACAACTTCATAGTCCAATCTAGCCTCCTGGGCACCTGCTGTACCTGGTCTTACTGCCTTGACCAGGTTTTTCTGTTGATCCTTGAGGAGGAAGTTCCGCAATGTGCCTGAGAGAGGCTCCGGATGCCCTTCCACCACAGCCAGATAGCCCCGGCCGAACTTGCGCTCCCGAATCTGTTCCGATAGACGCCCCGCCGCCTTGGAGGTCTTGGCAAAGACCATAACGCCTCCCACCGGGCGGTCCAGGCGATGAACCAGACCTAAGTACACATTGCCCGGCTTTTCATACTTGTCCTTCAGGAATCCTTTCATCAGCGTCAAGAGATCCAGATCGCCGGTGGCATCGCCCTGGGACAGGAGATTGGGCGGCTTTACTACAACCAGAAGATGATTGTCTTCATATAGAACAGGAATTTTCATTTTTCCTACCTCAAGACCTTACGGGCAGCCAGGGGCATGCGGCGGTCCTGGCCCAGAATGGGCGATGTCACCCGCAGAATCAGCGCCGCCTGCCTGCGCTTGTAGTCATTGCTGTCGATGGTGCGCAGCACCCAGTGCACAGTTTCTTCTGCATAGCCCTGGGCAATGATCTCATCGGCACCCAACCCCTCATCAAGAGACAGCCTGATAATTCCATCCAGGATATCATAGGGCGGCAGGGTTTCGTCATCCCTCTGATTAGGCCTCAGCTCCGCCGAGGGCGGTTTTTCAATGGTGTTCCAGGGGATAATCTCCCGCTCCCGGTTGATGTAATAGGCCAGCTGATAGACCTGGGTTTTGTAACAGTCCGCAAGGGGCGCCAGCCCGCCGCTCATATCCCCATACAAAGTGCAATAGCCTACCGCCAGCTCACTCTTGTTGCTGTTGGTCAACACCAGGCCACCAAACTTATTGGA
>JAAYSR010000207.1 GCA_012518325.1 Bacillota bacterium | reverse complement strand
TTGCGCAGCTCCATAATCTCAGTTGCATCGAAAGAAGTATTCAGGGTGACCCGAGGCACAGCAGAAGCAGAAGCGCTCATTCTTTCCCCAATCAGCTTCCTTTGTCTTGACAGTTCCACTTCCTCATAACCATGCTCATCCGCCTGCGGTGCTGGCGCTGTGACAGCCGCTGCCGCAGCTGCGGCCAGGACATCCTGGGAAACGATCCTGCCTTCTGCACCTGTAGGAGAAGCAAGCTTGTAATCTATCCCCAGCTCCGCTGCAACCCGTCTGGCGCGGGGTGAAGCTTTGACCTGCCCGCGGCTTTGGATTGGCGTTTGCCTCACTTCCGGGGCGGGGGCGGCTGGTGCTGGTACCGGCTCCGGCTTAGGTTCAGGTGCAGAGACCTCCTCTACAGCCGTTTCCGACTGGTTGGCATGGGGGTTAAACTCTGAAGTGTCCTCACCTTCTTCGCCAATAACAGCAATTGTGGTTAAGACCGGCACTTCATCGCCTTCTTCGAAGAAGCGCGCCAAAAGGACGCCCGAAACCGAGGCCTCCTCGTCAAAGGCAGTCTTGTCTGTTTCATAGGCAAACAGCAAATCTCCTTCTGCGACACGGTCTCCCACCTTCTTAAACCAGGTCGTGAGTATGCAGCTCTCCACGCTCTGGCCTTGCTTAGGCATGATAATTGGGGTTGCCATTGCTCCTCCACCTCTCCCTGAATGTTTTGTTCTATTAGAACATATTTGTGATATTAAGTAACATATTCTAGCTTAATCTTAGCAAGAACAGCGCCTTATGTCAATAAAAAGACGCCCGGCAGGGAAGATTCTTCCCGCCGGGCAATCCAGTTGTTATATGTGATTATGGATTACTTGTAGAGAGGCCCTAAGGTGGTGCAGGCCCTGTAGTCTGCTGCCTCCAGCTCGCTGGTTCCAAACAAGTTCCAGGCATCGGGGCGGAAGATGCGCTCCCGTTCAACATTGTGCATGTTAACAGGTATCCGCAGCATCGAAGCTAAGGTAATCATCAAATCGCCCACATGGCCGTAGGTCAGCACACCGTGGTTGGCGCCCCAGTCGTTCATCACAGAGTAGACATCCTGGAAGGAGCCGCGGCCTGTGAGCTTAGGAGCAAACCAGGTGGTAGGCCAGGTTGGGTCGGTGCGATTGTTGATAATTTCGTGAACTTCATCGGGAATATCCACGGTATATCCTTCAGCAATCTGGAGCACAGGACCTAAGCCTTTGACAATGTTAATTCTGCTCATGGTCACCGGCATGCCGCCCAGGGTCCTGAAGTTGGAGGAGAATCCGCCGCCGCGGAAGTAGCCTGTGTTGGCCGGCCTCCAGCTGGTGGCAGCCAGGCATTTGTCCGCTTCTTCCTCAGTGATTTCCCAGAAGGGCTTCATAACCGGCTTGCCGTCTCTGCTTTGCCGCCCAGTTCCGTCAAGGGACGCCGAACCGGAGTTGATCAAGTGGATGATACCTTCGCTGGCCAGGCCGGTCAATTTATGTCCCGTCACCCGCTGGACTGCCTCGGGGCTCCAGAATGTTCTGACGTCCGCGAAGATCTGGGCAGTATTGGTCAGCAAGTGGCCGAACAGCATGCAGACGCCGTTGAGGCTGTCGTTCTCTGTGGCCAGGCAGAAGGGCTGGCGGATGCCGTTCCAGTCAAAGGAAGAATTGAGGATGGCTTCCATAAAGTCCCCGTTGGGGAAGTGGTCTGTCCACTGCCGCTGTCCCTGGAAGCCTGCGGCAATCGCGTTGCGGCCCCGGGCTTCCTCGCCAAAGCCCATTTCTTTCAGTTTCGGATTGCCAATCATCAGATCTCTGGCAATCAGGGTCATCTTAACGACGAACTCCCAGTCCCTATCCTTTTCCTCCCGGCTCTTTTGCAGTTCGGGAGCATTGTTGTCTGCGCCTTCTTTGCACTTTTCCTTCACCCACTTGAGGGCACGTTCATATTCCTCGTGATCGTAAATCCCTTCGTTGACTCTGCGGGTGAACTCACTCATGTCGATGTATTCATTTCTCATTCCCAGGTAATTCTGGAAAAACTCCTCATTGACAATTGAACCGCCGATGCCCATGGAAACTCCGCCCATGGACAGGTACGACTTGCCCCTCATTGTGGCAGCAGCCAAACCTGCTTTGGCAAATTTAAGCAGCTTTTCCTGCACTTCTTCAGGAATTGTCTCATCATGAATATCCTGGACGTCCCTGCCGTAGATGCCAAATGCGGGAAGGCCTTTCTGATTGTGGGCAGCCAATGCTGCTGCTAAGTAAACTGCACCGGGACGTTCCGTTTTGTTCGAGCCCCAGATAGCTTTGGGTCTAAACGGATCCATATCGATCGTTTCTGTTCCATAGCACCAGCAGGGGGTGACTGTCAGCGAAACGCCGACCCCTTCCCTTTGGAACTTCTCTTCTGCCCTGGCTGCATCAGCTACACCGCCGATGGTGGTGTCGGCAATTACACACTCCACTGGCAGGCCATTGGCATGGCGCAGATTCTCACTCAAAAATCTGGCCGCTGTCTTGGCCATATTCATGGTCTGCTCCTCCAGCGACTCGCGCACACCTCTTTCCCTGCCGTCAATCACGGGTCTGATGCCAATCTTGGGCATAGAGCCGATCAGTCTGTTCTTACCCTCAACCACGACACATCCTCCTTCCAAGACTAAACAGTTACAACGCCTTTTTTCAGAATAATATTCGCATAGATGGCCGTCTCGCCCGTGGCTACTACGGCATAGGCCTGCTTGGCCCTTTCATAGAACTCGAAACGCTCCAGATACGTAACCTGCTCCGCAGTGCCGCCATTTTTTGCCACGATCTCTTCATAGCGGGCCCAAATCTCCGGCCTGGCTTCGCCAGGACCTGTATCCATGAGCATCACAGGGTGCTCAACATAGGCATCTAAAGGAAACAGCTGCAAGATAGCATCCAGTAAGTCCGGAACATTGTGGCCATCACATCTAACTAACCGTTTGGCTAAACTTGCCGCAGGAAAATTTCCGTCACCTAGGACAAGCTCATCTCCATGTCCCATTTCCATGAGAGTTTTTATAAGTTCAGGCGAAATAATAGGTGGGATTTTCATTAACATTTCAGTCACCTCTCGGGTGGCATAGATTTTAGAGTGGATTACAGACCCCTCTACCGGGGCCTGTAATCCACTTTTTTCAGTCAGCTGTATTTTGTATGCTGCTACTTATCAGTCGTAGAGCAGCGGTGCAATTACGCTGGAATCCATGTTGTTTGCATCATACCAGTAGAAGCCTGTGTCGATTACTTCTGGCAGCTCTTCGCCTCTGAGGGCAAGAACGGCTGCTTCTACAGCTTTGTAGCCAATGCCGTATGGGTTCTGGGTGATTGCGCCTTCCATGACACCGGAACGAATAGCATTCAGCTGCAGTCCGCCGGAGTCGAAACCTACAACCACGATGTCGTCAGCTTTGTTGAGCTCAACAACTGCGTTGATAACGCCTACGGCAGAACCTTCGTTGCCGCCGAAGAAACCGGCCAGATCAGGGTTAGCTTGGATAATGGCTTTTGCCAAGTCAGTGGATCTAAGATGGTCGCCGCCGCCATACTGCACGTCCACGATTTGGATATGCGGATAGGCTTCATTGATGCGGTCTACAAAGCCGTCACGTCTCTGGGTTCCGCTGTGGCTGACTTGGTCATGAACGATTACGGCTACTTTGCCTTCATAACCAATAAGTTCTGCCATGCGGTCTGCGGCCTTGGCTGCTGCTGCATAGTTGTCGGTGGCAGCTGTGGTCAGAACGAGGTCGCTGTCAACACCGGAGTCAAAAGCGATAATGGGAATGCCTCTTCCGGCTGCAACTTCCAGCAAGGGGATAGCTGCTTTGCTGTCGAGGGCTGCAATTACGATAGCATTTGGCTGCTTGTCCAAAGCGGTTTGCAGCATGTCGATCTGTTTTGCAACTTCACTTTCACTTTCGGGACCTTCAAAGGTGATGGTTACGCCATAGTCTGCGGCTGCTGCATCGGCACCTGATTTAACTGCCTGCCAGAACTGATGCATGAACCCCTTGGAAATGACCGGAATGTAGATCTCCTGGGCCATGACGAGACCACTTCCTGCAACGAGCAAAGCCAACACAACAACCAAAGTCAATACTCTCTTCACGTTTTCTTCCTCCTTTAATGACTTTTGTTTTTGTTTTATTTCAAACCCCTGTGGGGTTCAAAATACCTGAACTATTCCTTGCGGCGGCGGATAATGTCTGTGTAGACTGCCAGGATGACAATGGATCCAATGACAACAGTCTGCCACTCCTGGGGGATGGAAAGAATCCTCAGCCCGTTAGTCAGCACACTCATGATAAAGGCGCCGATGATGGTTCCCAGAATGGTACCGCTCCCGCCGCTAAGCGACGCTCCTCCTATAACTACTGCCGCAATGGCCTCGAGCTCATAGCCAACGCCAAGGGCGGGCTGGGCTGAGTTCAGGCGGGAGGCCATCACTACGCCGGCCACTCCGTAGAAGAAGCCGCCCAGTACGTAGACTGCGATCTTCCAGCGATCCACGTTAATACCGGAGAGACGGGTTGCCTCTTCATTGCTGCCGATGGAGTAGGTGTAACGGCCAAACACGGTCCGCCCCAGCACGATGCTGGCAATAATGGCCAAGCCGAAGAAAAGGAAAACAGAATACGGGATGCCAAAAAGTGTACCCATGGCAATCAGGCGGAACTTTGGCTCATGCAGGAAATAGATTGGCCTGGAACCGGAGATAACCAGGTTCAAACCGGCGGCAATCATCTGCATGCCCAGGGTCGCAATAAAGGCCGGCAGCCTCATCTTGGAAATAAGCAAACCGTTGATGAGACCCGCCATCATTCCGGATAATATTGCGCCAGCAACACCAACCCAGATCGGAAGTCCCCAGAAAGTAATCAGGACGCCGGCAATCACTGAACAGAATGTCATCACTGTTCCGATGGAGAGATCAATTCCACCGGTGATGATAATAAAGGTAACGCCCGTTGCCAGGATGCCTACTACTGCAGTGGAGAGCAGGATTCCGACGAAGTTGGAAAAAGTAGCAAAGTTTGGCGATGCAATAGAAAAAACAATGATCATTACAAGCAAGCTGGAAAAGGCCAGAAGTTTCTGCTTGGATTCCGATTTCATCAGTGAACCTCGCCTTTTCGCCAATTCTGTACTCATCACGATTCCTCCAGTCCTTTACACAATCTGCGCAACCAGCTAAAGGGCGGTTGCATAGCTCATGATTGATTCCTGTGATGCTTCTTTTCTACTCAATTCACCTGTAATTCGCCCTTCGCACATAACGATGATGCGATGGCTCATCCGCAATACTTCAGGCAGGTCTGAAGAAATCATGATGATCGACTTGCCCTCCGCCGCCAGATCGTTGAGCAGTTTATAAATCTCATGCTTCGCCCCGACGTCGATTCCCCGTGTGGGCTCATCAAAAATGAGAATGTCGCTGTCCCGCAGCAGCCACTTGGCAATCACACATTTTTGCTGGTTTCCGCCTGACAGATTGGCCACCCGCTGGTCAATGCTTGGGGTTTTAATGTTCAGGACATCCACCAGATTCTTGACAGACCCTTTCAGCTCCCGGCCCTTGACCCAGCCCAGGGTACCTTTAAACTCTTCGTAGTTCGTGATGCCCACATTTGAGGTTACATCAAGTCCCAGGGCCAGACCCAAATGCCTGCGGTCTTCGGACAGATAGCCTATGCCCATGCTGGCAGCATCAGCCGGACTTGAGATACTAACTTTCCTGCCCCGCAGGTACACCTCGCCTGAAACTAAGGGGTCAGCGCCAAAGAGGGCTCTGGCCAGTTCAGTACGTCCAGCGCCGAGGAGGCCGGCAAAGCCTAGGATCTCACCCTTCTTCAAAGTGAAGCTCACATCTTTGATCCGTCCGTCCCGGCGGGTCATGTTCCTGACTTCCAAGACTACTTCACCGCTGTCCTGCACCGGTTCGTCGGAGAAGTCTTCATAGAGCTCCCGGCCCACCATCATGCTGATGATCTGGTTTACATCCGTGTCCTTCGTCTCTACAGTGTCGATATAGGATCCGTCCCGCAGAACCGAAATGCGGTCTGTAATCTGCTTCAGTTCTTCCAGGCGGTGGGAAATGTAGATGATGCCTACACCGTTGGATTTTAATCTCCGTATAATTGCAAAGAGCTGCTCGATTTCATTGTCCGCCAGCGCTGCGGTGGGTTCATCCATAACCAGAACTTCCGAGTTGTAAGATACAGCTTTGGCGATTTCCACCATTTGCTGAGCCGCTACCGGCAGGTCCATCACTTTGTCCCTTGGATCAAGGTCAATGTTCAGAGTATCCAGCAGCTCCTGCGTCTGCCGGTTGATCTGCCTCTCATCAAGGAGAAGTTTGTGCTTGCGAGGCTCCCTGCCGATATAGATGTTTTGCGCCACTGTCAGATGGGGCACTAAGTTGAACTCTTGGTGAATAATGCTGATACCCATGTCCAAAGCGCTGCGCGGTGAGGAAAACTGCACTTCATTGCCCTTGTAGTAGATTTTGCCTTTATCAGGAGTATAAATCCCGGTCAAAATCTTCATCAGAGTGGATTTCCCGGCGCCGTTTTCGCCGACCAAGGCGTGCACTTCCCCCGCCCGCAGCTCAAACTGGCCGTTGTCCAAGGCCTTTACGCCCGGGAATGACTTGTGGATATTCTCCATTTTCACTAAAACTTGCTGCACCAATATCACCCCAACATTCCATTTCCCTAAAGTCCTGTTACGTAGAATGACGAACAAACAATTGAGGATCCAGGTAGATTTTTTCCGTGCCCTTCAATTCTTTGTTGATCTGCTTAAGCAGCAGATCCATAGCCTTGACCCCCATCTCGTAAGCCTGCTGGTTCATGGATGTAAAGAAGGGGTCTAAGACGGTTCTGTTGTCTAACTCGTCAAAACAGACGATGGCCATATCCTCCGGCACGGAGAACCCTGACTCCCTCAGGGCATAGACGGCACCGATGGCCAAAAAGTTGTTTGTTGCAAAGAGTGCCGTAGGCGCCGGATCACTCTCCAGCAGGCTTTGGACCAAGGTATACCCAACTTCTGGAATTGGCTTTGTCCCGATTTTTATATACTCATCTCTCACTTCCAAACCGGCTCTTTGCAGCGCATCAACATAACCCTTATTTCTCATGTTAAATACCGAAGTATCGTTCGCGGCTGTAATCAGCCCAATCCTCTCATGCCCCAGTTCTATGAGGTATTCGGTAAGTTCGGCAGCACCTTTTCTGTTGTTGGAGCTCACCAGACTGATCTCCATCCCGGGAATCTCTCTGTCCACAAGGACCAAGGGCACCTTATTCTTCAAAATCGGACCCAAAGTCTCTCCCTTAAGGGAGACAGGATCGAGAAT
>JAAYSR010000206.1 GCA_012518325.1 Bacillota bacterium | reverse complement strand
GGAATGCCCGTTACAGGCAAGAGTGTGTACGACAATGGGGCTGGATCCCTTGATCTGGCCTCTTTTCTCCATTGGCTCACCAGCTATGATCTGCGGGATCCAGTCAGCCTGGTTGCTGCCGCACTGCCGCTGTCACCCAATGGAGTTGCAGATCTGAGAGTGTGGGAGGAGCGTCCCTTTGTCTTTATTCAGGAACTCTCCTTTGCCCCGGAACCGGTCCGCCCGCCTTCAACGGCCCAGACTCCTGCCGGCCAGTTGGCGGAAGCGCCCCGGACAGGGCCTAAAGTGCTGATCTACCATACTCACACTTCAGAGAATTATCAGGGGCGGTCGGCAGCTGCAGGGACGTCCATGCCTGCACACTACCAGTTCCGCAATCTGGCAGATCCGACGATAACCGGCGTCATGGCGGCAGGGCGGCATTTGTCCAATGCCTTGGCCAGCCTGGGGTTCCAGGCTGTTCACGAAAGCCGCATTCACACTCTGCCAAGCATCAACAGCTCCTATGCCAACTCAGAAAAGACGGTACGAGAATTGCTGAACAAAGAGAAAGACTATGCCATGGTGATAGATTTGCACAGGGATGCCGGAGTGCCCAGCCCCACTGTGCTGGTCAACGGGCGTGAGGTAGCACGTATTGCACTTGTAGTGGGCACAGCTGAAAACATCCCCTTGTCTCATCCCAACTTCCAGCAGAATTTGGATTTTGCCTATAAAATCAAGAGCGTGTGCGATCAGCTCTATCCAGGCCTGATGCGCCCGGTGCAAGTGCACAGGGAAGCTCGTTACAATCAGCACCTGCATCCAAGAAGCATCATTGTGGAGCTGGGTTCTGTGGAGAATTCTTTAGAGGAAGCGTTGTTGGCAGCCGAGTTGTTTGCCAATGTTTTATCGAGGGTGCTCTAACAGGAATTAGCTCTTCGAAGGCGAATCTTTGAATTTGTTGCCACAGTGATGAATGCGGGGCATTCTTAAGAGTGCAGCATTCATCTGGAGTTTCACTTCGTGAAACATCCATGAAGAGGAGCGAAATGGATTGCAGAATGAAAATAGAGAACAAGTGACAAAAGCTGCCACCATAGTAATGCTGGCAATCTTGGTCAGCCGCATTCTAGGCTTTATTCGTGAAAGGGCTGTAGCAGAAGTCTTCGGCAGAACTGCCACCACTGATGTGTTTTTTGCTGCCTTTGCTTTACCGGATCTAATGTATCAGCTCTTAGTAGGCGGAGCGCTCAGTTCCGCCTTTATTCCCGTTTTTACTCAGTATTTGGCCAAGGACGATGAGAAAGAGGCCTGGTATGTGGCTAGTGTCTTTTTGAATGCCACGTTCTTGCTGCTGCTTCTGATCATGGTCTTAGGTGTAATCTTCACGCCCCAGCTCGCCCCCTTGGTGGGCATGGGCTTTTCCGGCGAACAAAGGGACCTTCTGATTCTTTTGATGAGGGTAACTTTTCCCGCGGTCTTTTTTACCGCTCTGGCGGGTCTGTGCATGGGAGTACTCCATTCCTACCAGAAGTTTTTCCTGCCCGCGCTAGGCCCCATTGTCTACAACTTAGGTCAAATCTTAGGGGCCTACATTTTAGGTCCCATCATTGGGATCATGGGGATGGCTGCAGGGACAGTTGCAGGGGCTCTGGGCAACTTCTCCATCCAGTTCCCTGCTGTGCTGAAGCGGGCTAAGAAACATTACCGCCCGGTTGTGGATTTGCGCCACCCAGGCATTCGCCGCATGGGGATGCTGATGCTGCCGGCCATCCTGGGTCTGTCCATCTCCCAGGTGAACGTGATCGTGAGTCAGAACTTGGCATCCACTTTGGAGACAGGCTCCATTGTGGCCCTGCGTCTGGCTAACCGCCTGATCAACTTCCCTTTAGGCATTTTTGCTATGGGCATTTCCACAGCCGTCTTTCCTACCCTGGCGAGACTGACCGCAAGGGGAGAGACTGAGGAATTTCGGCGCACTTTATCCTTTGGTCTGCGGGTGATTTTTTTCATCACTATCCCTTCCGCCTTTGGCATGGCCTTTTTGAGGGTGCCGATTGTACGCCTGCTTTTTGAAAGCGGTGAGTTTCTGCCGGGAGATACTCTGGCCACGGCCTTTGCACTTTTGTTCTACGTTCCCGGCTTGATTGCTCAGTCGACATTGCAAGTGACCACAAGGGGCTTTTATTCGCTGCAGGATACGAAGACGCCTGTGAAGATCGGTTTCGTCACTGTGGTGCTGAACTTCCTGCTAAGCGTAGCCTTTTTGCGCCTGACAAACCTGGGTGCAGGGGGATTGGCCTTCGCCTATTCGCTGAGTTCCATCTTCAACATGGCCCTGGCCATGGGTGTTTTAGGCAAACGGCTGGGGGGCCTTATGGATCCGCGGCTGTGGAGTACCGTTGTCAAGTCTGCAATTGCCTCTGTATTCATGGGCGTTGGCGCGTATTACACCGCGTCGCTTTTGGCGAGCTATCTGCCCCTGTCCTCCAAGCTGGGACAAGCGATCCAGACTTTTGCCGCCATTGGCGTGGGAGTAGCCGTTTACTTGGCCCTCAGTCTGCTGTTTAAAATGGAGGAAAGCCACTATTTCTTGGGTCTTCTCAAGAGGAAGCTCAGGGCGAGGGGCTGAGCATGCCGATTTGAAATCGGCGAAGCCTATGCTATAATGTCAGTAGATTACTTTATGAAGGAATTGGTATACCTATGGGTCAAAAGAACATTCGCAACTTTTGCATAATCGCCCATATAGACCATGGAAAATCTACACTGGCCGACCGGATCTTAGAATATACCGGGGCGGTTAGTAAAAGGGAGATGTCCGAGCAGGTTCTGGATTCCATGGATCTGGAGCGTGAACGGGGCATTACCATTAAGCTGAAAGCGGTTCGCCTCACATACAAAGCCAAAGATGGGCAGGAGTACATTTTGAATCTTATCGACACCCCAGGCCACGTCGACTTCTCTTACGAGGTATCCCGCAGTTTAGCCGCGTGTGAAGGGGCGCTGCTTGTCATTGATGCCTCACAGGGCATCGAGGCTCAGACTTTGGCGAACTTATACTTGGCCTTGGATCATGATTTAGAGATCATCCCTGTGATCAACAAGATCGATCTTCCCAATGCCGACCCTGAACGCGTGATCAGAGAGTTGGAAGACAATATAGGCATCCCCGGCGAGGATGCGGTTTTGGTGAGCGCCCGAACCGGAGTAGGCATTGAGGATATTCTCGAGACGATTGTAGAGCGGATTCCGCCGCCGCAGGGAGATCCCGAGGCCCCAACCCGGGCCATGATTTTTGACTCCCACTATGACCAGTACCGCGGCGCAGTGGCCTATGCCCGGGTGGTTGACGGTACGATCAGAGTCGGCGAAATCATTCAGATGATGAGCACCGGACGTCAGTTCGAGGTAACTGACCTTGGGGTGCTTGCTCCCAACTTTGTGCGGGTCGGCGCCCTTGGACCTGGAGATGTCGGCTGTATCATCGCGAGTATGAAGGATGTCCGTGACACCAGGGTGGGAGACACCGTGACGGTTGCTTCCAGACCGGCTGCAGAGGCTTTGTCAGGTTACCGCCCGGCGAAACCGATGGTCTATTGCGGTCTGTACCCCGTTATCAATGAAGAGTATACTGCTCTGCGGGATGCCCTGGATAAGCTCCAGCTCAACGATGCCGCCCTGACTTATGAGGCGGAGTCTTCCGCCGCGCTTGGCTTTGGCTACCGCTGCGGCTTTTTAGGCCTTTTACATCTGGAGATCGTGCAGGAGCGACTAGAGCGTGAGTTCGACCTGGACCTGATTACTACAGCTCCCAGCGTAGTTTATCAAGTGGTCCTCACAGACGGCACTGTAAAAGAGGTAGACAACCCCTCCGCCTTGCCGCCGGTGACCAAGATCGATCACATTAAAGAGCCTTATGTGAAGGCCTCGATCATGGTTCCAGATGAGTTTGTAGGGGCAGTGATGGATGTCTGCCAGGACAGGCGCGGTATCTTTGTCACCATGGAATACATTACCCCTGAACGGGCCAGGCTTGAGTACGAACTGCCCTTGGCTGAGATTCTGATGGACTTTTTTGATCGCCTGAAGTCGCGAACCAAGGGATATGCCTCATTGGACTACGAGTTTCTTGGCTACCGTGAATCTCAAGTGGTGAAGCTAGACATTCTGCTGAACGGCAACCCCGTGGACGCCCTGTCGTGCATTGTGCACCAGGATAAGGCTTTGTCCCGGGGACGCGCTTTGGCGGAAAAGCTGAAGGAGGTTATACCCAGGCAGCAGTTTGAAGTGCCAATTCAGGCCGCCATCGGCAACAAAATCATTGCCAGGGAGACAGTGCGTGCTCTGCGCAAAGACGTTCTGGCCAAGTGCTACGGCGGAGACGTAAGCCGGAAGCGCAAACTGCTGGAGAAGCAGAAAGAGGGCAAGAAACGCATGAAGAGCCTGGGTAATGTGGAGGTTCCGCAAGAAGCCTTTATGGCGATTTTGCAGGTTGACTAAGGTGGCTGCCATGGGAGTCTACGTGCACATTCCCTTTTGCGCACAAAAATGCTATTACTGTGATTTCTACTCGGTAGTTGTCAGCAGGGAGGATTTCACCTCCCTGGTTGGCAGCTACCTTGTTTCACTGCGCCAGGAAGCCCTCTATTACCGGGATAGGTGGAAAGACGGGCACCTTGAGTCACTCTTTATAGGCGGGGGAACACCCACTGTACTGCCTCCGGAGGAGCTGGCAGGCCTAATTTCCTGGTTCCTGGAGGAGCTGCCTTTCGGAGCAGAACCCGAGGTCACGGTGGAGGCCAATCCCCAGTCCTTGACAGCAGCAGGGGCAAAAGTACTGGCAGAGGCAGGCGTCAATCGCATCAGCCTCGGTGTCCAGGCGTTTCAGAATCACCTCCTTGAGGCCATTGGCAGGGTCCACCGGGCGGAACAGGTCAAAGCAAGTGTGGCTGCTCTGCGGCAGGCGGGGATCAGCAATGTCAACTTGGATCTGATGTTTGGCCTGCCTGGCCAAAGCCAGCGGGAATGGACCGAGACCCTGGAATCAGCCATTGCTTTGGAACCCAGCCATTTGTCCTGCTACGGGCTGATATTAGAAGAGGGCACCCCTTTGGAAAAGTGGGTTTCTGCCGGTCTTGTGGAAGTGCCGGATGATGATCTGCAGGCTGAAATGTATGAAACAGCATGCCGCATCCTGAAAGGCGCGGGATATGAGCACTATGAGATTTCCAACTTTGCACTGCCTGCCCGGCGGAGCAGGCACAATCTCCTGTACTGGCGAAACCAGCCCTTCATCGGCTTAGGCAGCGGAGCCACAGGGTATATCCAGAATTGTCGCTACAGGAACATCCCTGATCTTTGGAGATACATTCAGTGCTGGCGCGCCGGGAGTCCCGCATATGAAGATGCAGAGCACGTTTCGCCTGAACAGGAAATGGATGAAACCATGATGGTGGGCATGCGTCTGCTGGAGGGAGTCGATGAAGCCTCGTTCAGACACCGCTATGGGGTCAGTTTCTGGGATGTCTACCAGGCTGCCATAGCTGACCTGCTTGACAGGGGTTTAGTTAAGTACACTGAGGGCAGACTGCGCGTTACGGCCCGTGGGCTTTTCCTTGAGAATCAGGTCTCCCAAGCGTTTCTGAGGTGACATTCCACCCCTTGACAAAGAGGGACCGAAGTGATATTTTATGGATAATAGCTGTTAGCACTCGCGTGTGGTGAGTGCTAAAAGGAGGAATGCGAAATCATGTTGGACGAACGCAAGCGCATGGTGCTGAGGGCGATTATCGACAGTTATATCGAAACAGCTGAACCAGTGGGCTCGAGAACAATCGCCCGGAAACATGATTTGGGCGTTTCTCCAGCCACTATACGCAATGAAATGGCCGACCTTGAGGAAGCAGGCTATCTGCAGCAGCCCCACGTGTCGGCAGGGCGGATTCCTTCAGATAAGGGATATCGCTTCTATGTCGATGCCCTGATGGAACCGTACGTGTTTCCCAGACCGCAGCTGCAGCAGCTGCAGAAGGAGATATCCAGTGAAAAGTTGAGCCCTGAACGCAGTATCTATGAGGCCGCCCGCCTGCTGGCTTTTCTGACCGAGTCTGTTTCATTGATTGTGGCTCCCAGTACAGATCAGCTTGCTGTCAGGTATTTGCAGCTTGTTCCCCTGGAGGACAACAGCATTCTGGTGACAGTAGTATTGCATCCCGGCATTGTTAAGAACAGGATTATCCGTACGAAAAGGGACTACTCTCCGGAGAAGGTGGCGGAAGTATCAGCAACGCTGAACCAAAAATTAAAGGGCATCACCTATCGGGAACTGGGCCCCACTGTGTTCACTGAGGTAATCCGGGATTATGGGGAAATCGGCAGAGCCCTTGTGGAGCTGATTCTGCAAG